>JAGLWV010000309.1 GCA_023133225.1 Candidatus Aminicenantota bacterium
AGGACTACGGTCTTGAGCATCATGGGGAGGCCCCGCTCCATGAGTAGATGGATGCCTCTCATGCATCTCTCGTAAGAGCCCGGAATCCCTGTTATCTTCTCGTATGTTTCTTTGGTGCGGCCGTAAAGTGTAATCTCGATGGAGAAGGGACGCCACTTGACCAGGTTATCTGCTATTTCAGGGGTGATGAGCGCCCCGTTTGTAAAAAGGGTAATGAGCAATCCCTTCTGCTTCGCATAGATGTAGATGTCAAGAAAGTCCTGTCGGGCAAATATCTCACCGCCCGTGTACAGGAGCCACAGACAACCCGCCTCTGTAATCTCATCGAGGATACGGCAGTGCTCCTCATAGGTCAGCTCGCTGCGTTTGGCTTCCTGGTCGCTCAGGGGAAGATTGTTGTAACAGTGAATGCACTTGTGGGGACATCGCCTGGTCACCTCGATGGAGCCACCGATGGGAACCCGCTGGTCCACCACCCGCTGATGGAACCCAAGGCTCCATTCCACATATCTCTGGATTTTCATGCGTTAATCCTGTTTCTCCTGATTATCTTCAGAGGAGTGGATCAGACCGGCTTTCTCCAGGGAACCGATCAAATCCACAACGTCTTTCTGCGCCTCTTCAGGTGTGATGTCGTATTCGCTGCACACGGCATCAACGATCTCGCTGACGCTGGTCTGTCCATCCAAAAACTTCCAGACAAGTGAGCCCACCTCATTCAGCGTGTATATCGAGTCCAGGTTACTCACATCCCCCTTGACAGGAACAATGATCGTCTCGTCTTTGATGTTTCGGGTGACGAAATCGTTCTCTTTTATGAATCGCTTTGTGGAAATATCCATCTGAACCCTCCGCGCAGAAGGCCGCGCCTTATTTAAAGCGTCATAACCCTGCATAACTATAATGCACCATATATTGTTGTGTCAAGTATTCTCAATACTATATAATCGCATTAATTCCCCTGAAAAAGACTGCTCCGTATTGCCTCACAACAGGCTAGATACACTCTCAGGGCGTAACTATGGTATCAGTTAAAAGTTAGCAATAATCACTCTGCTAGTAAATAGCCTTTAGAGGTGATTTTCAGAGGGGTTTCTCATCTTTTCCCTCTCACCTAAAAAGATGACGAAGATGAGGGAGGTCAATAATCAGAGTTTGATCCCCATTTGACCCCCATTTTAGCATTATGTTAGATTAATGACGTGGATAGCTGGTTTTTTTACTTCAAACGGGGGCTTTCCCGGAAACTTCCAAAGGACCGGATCACAGGTCTGGATGGCTATTCCGGCCTGAAGGCCAACCTGAAGAACCTTCGTCCTTTTGTCGGCCGTCACTGGCGGAAGGGACTGCTGGGCGCCGGGCTTATCACCCTCACATCGCTTCTCGGATTTCCTCAACCCCTTATCATGCGCTATGTTATTGACGAGGTCATTCTGAGCCATCAACTTGGACTTCTTGCCGGAGCAATCTTTCTCCTGGCCGGGATCTTACTGGCAGAAAAGCTGACAGGTGTACTCCAAGAATTCTATTTTACGCGCTTTGAGCAGAGGGTAACCCTCGACATCCAGCACGATCTACTCGATCATACCCTCCGCTCACCAAAATCGTTTTTTGACGACAAGCAGACGGGCTATCTTATGTCGCGCCTGTCCACAGATGTCGAAGGGCTTCGCTGGTTCTTTTCCAGCACCATTATCCACATCATCAGTAATATCGTACGCTTTGTGGGTGGATTAGGACTGCTTTTCTACCTGGAGTGGAGAATGGCAGTTGGAGTCCTGGCCATCCTTCCAGGAATCGTGCTCTTCATGCGCTATTTTTCCCTCAAGACTCACGTCCTGAGCCATCAGAGCATGGAACAACGGGCCAATGTCTCGAGCCAGTTCCAGGAATCATTGTCTGCGGTTTCCTTGATCAAAGCCTTCTCCTCTGAAACTCGAACGGTAGGACGTCTTGTATCCAGATTAAAAGCTGCCTTTAAGATATCGCTGGAACAATCCACCGTGAGCTCAGTCGCCAATCTTGCCATCAATTCCATGCCCGGTATTGCCAGGGTCGTTGTTCTCGCCCTGGGGGCTTACTGGATTATCCAGGATCAATGGAGCCTGGGCTCTTTACTTGCCTTTCAGGCCTACCTGGGATACGTATTTGGTCCGGCACAATACCTGGCAACAGCAAACCTTGACCTGCAGGACGCACGGGCAGCGCTTGAACGGGTATCAGCGCTCTTTGACATCGTTCCTGAAGAGAACATGGGAACCGGGATAGCAGTCGAGCGGTTTAAAGGGGATATCGAGTTTAAAAATGTCTCTTTCTCTTACGGTGACAGGGAACCGGTGCTCAAGGATGTCTCTTTCCGCATCCCCCCTGGAGAGCGTGTGGCTATCGTGGGACCCAGCGGGGTGGGAAAGACAACACTGGTGAGTCTTATCCTCCGTTTCTACAAACCCACTTCAGGAGAGATTTACTTCGACGGCCAACCAGCATCGGATTATGAAGTGGGATCCTTGCGCCGGCGGATCGGGTATGTCTCCCAGAGTACACTGCTTTTGTCCGGAACCATAATGGAAAACCTCCGGTACGGGAATCCCGATGCCAGCGAGGAACATGTCGTTCAGGCTGCCAGAGTAGCTGATATCCATGACTTTATCAACAGCTTGCCAGCAGGTTATAAGACCGAGATCGGCGAAAAGGGAGTCAACCTCTCGGAGGGAGAAAAACAGCGGCTCTCCATAACCCGGGCGCTTGTCAAAGATCCGGATATCCTGGTGCTGGATGAGCCAACCTCAGCACTGGACAGCAGGACGGAGAAGTCGATCTTTGAGTCACTCCCCACTCTCGTTAAGAATAAAACACTGTTTGTGGTGGCTTACCGGCTTTCGACCATCAAGAACTCGGATCGTATTTTCCTGCTCAACGAGAAACGTCTTGTTGCCGCTGGTACGCACGACTCCCTTCTGAAGACAAACGATTACTACCGTTCGATGGTCGCCTACCAGAAAATTTAATCATAAAATTTCAATGTTCTAATAATAATGAATAAATGGGATCAAATCTTTCCCCATCTTTTTATCTTTTTTTTGGCAACTCCCCAAGGATGAATCACCGTCATCGCTAGAGGTGAAAAAGAAGAAACACAAATATCATCTTGTAAGGCGATTTACATATTTTTCTATATGACATATTCTTTCTTGAGAAGAAAGTTGAAATTTCCAGACCTTAAAAATGGCTTATTAAAACAGAATCCAGATGATAACAAAAGTTCATTAAGGAAATGGAAAAAAATGGCCCTGTAGAGAACAAGAAATTCCTATTGTGAGATTACCACGCTCCCTTTGGTTGCCCGCATTGACAATTAAAATTAATAAAAGTAATAAACAGATAAACCAAACAGACAAGATGAACGATATTGAAGTGCCAAGCGGATAAGACTGAACGGACGGAACAGGCGAGCACGTTGAATAACAATTTAGATTCATTTTAAGCTTTTAACGGCGGTAGCTTATCCAAATTAAAAAATAATAAATTAATTCAAATAGAACGTGCGGTGTTAGATTAAAATTGAAATTGCGCTTCCTAAAAATTTTTTCAGAACAAAGAGAATTTTCATTATTCAGACATCTAAATAGTAGACTATCACATATGGTTTTAAACGAATTCGTTTTATAGTTTAGATAATGAAATTTTTTATTGAAAATGAAACAATAGAGAAGAACGATTTTTATCAACCTGAATCTCTTTCAAAAAGGGTAGTACGAGGTGGGATATGGGTTTTTGCTCTGAGGATTATCAATCGTGGTCTTGGTTTTATCAGGACTATAATACTTGCACGTTTGCTGGCACCATCAGATTTTGGCCTTTTAGGTATCGCCTTGCTGGCCATTTCAATACTAGAAACCTTCTCTCAAACTGGTTTTCAGGCAGCCTTAGTACAAAAAAAAAAGAATATTGAATCATACCTTGATACTGCCTGGACAGTTTCTGCTATTCGAGGGATTTTTCTCTTTTTAATCCTTTTTTCATCCGCTCCAGTAATCGCCAAATTTTTCAATTCACCTCAGGCTACTTTGGTAATAAAAGTCATTGCTGTATCCACCCTCCTATCAGGATTTAGAAATATTGGGATTATTTTTTTTCAAAAGGAACTCGAATTTAATAAACAATTTATTTATGAATTTTCCGGCACATTAGTCGACATTACTGTGGCCATTTCTTTAGCTTTCATACTGCGAAATGTCTGGGCCTTAGTCTGGGGAGGGCTTGCAGCCAACTTTGTTAGACTTTTTATGTCTTATATAATTCACCCATATCGACCTCAGATTAAACTCGAGAAAGAAAAATTTTTAAAACTTTTTAGCTTTGGGAAGTGGGTCTTGGGTTCGAGCATATTGGTTTTTTTAATTACACAAGGCGACGATATTTTTGTAGGGAAAATGCTAGGAGTTACTGCTTTAGGGCTTTATCAAATGGCTTATTTAATATCCAATTTACCTGCTACTGAAATAACACATGTTATTTCTCAGGTAACATTCCCAGCCTATTCGAAATTACAGGATGATTTACCGAAATTAAGAGATGCATATCTTAAGGTTTTTCAAGTGACCGCATTTATCTCCATTCCATTGGCTGGAGCAATATTTGTTTTCGCTCGGGATTTCACCCAATTCGTATTAGGTGATAAATGGCTACCTATAATACCGATAATGCAGGTACTATCTTTTTGGGGGGCAATAAGGTCCATAGGTTCGACAGCTGGCCCTGCGTTTCAAGGGATCGGGAATGTGAAAATCATATTTAAACTTCAATTCGTAATATTGTTTATTTTGGTTGCCTCGATATACCCACTCGCAACGAAATTTGGTGCTCTAGGCGTAGCCATATCCGTCTGTATAGCCACAATAATACCGAACGCGATTGCGATTGCCTATCTGGCAAGAAAAATACTTATTGAAACTCGTCGTTTAATCGCTTTAATTTTGATACCTTTAATAACTACTGTCCTCGTTGTAATATCAATACAATATTTAAATGCATTTGTCCTTCCAGTAACAGGAGTGATTCATCTTATTATTTTCGTCTTTTATGCTATCATTGCTTATGCAATTATAATCTACCTCGCTGATAAGTCGTTTGATTATGGAATATTCAATACTATTAAATACATGATGGAGAGAACTTGGTATGGAAGGTGAGCCAGATCATTCTTTAAAATTTAATGGCAGGAGAGTTGTAGAAGAAAAAGTTCCAGATCACCTTTGGACAGATCATACAAGTCGTTATGCATTTGCTACAAAATATATTCAAGGGAAGATTGTATTAGATATAGCCTGTGGAACCGGCTATGGCTCGCGCATTTTAAAGACTCAAGGGAATGCACAAAAGGTCATAGGCATTGATATCTCTCCTGAAGCTGTTGCATTTGCCAGAAGCAGGTATAAGCTAGATTCAATCGAATTTATGATAGGGAGTATAACAGATATTTCTCTTCAAAGTGACAGTTTTGACGTGGTTGTTTCTTTTGAAACGATTGAACATGTGAACGAGCAAAAAAAAGCACTTTTAGAATTAATCAGAGTATTAAAAAACGGCGGTACCCTGATCATATCGACGCCTAATCGTAAACTGTCATCGCCAGGTAAATCAATCCTCGCTCATCCTGATAATCCATTTCACCTAATAGAATATACAAAAGAAGAATTTATCAACTTCTTATCCAGTTATATAAAAATTATCGAAATATATGGGCAAAGAAGAATAAACAGATTGCTTATGTTACCATTAATTAAACAAAAATT
>JAGLWV010000031.1 GCA_023133225.1 Candidatus Aminicenantota bacterium
ACGGGGATTTTCTCGCCTGGTCTGACAACAACCTCATCTCCGACTAAAACTTCTTCAATAGGAATATCTACCGTTTTCCCGTCTCTTATAACCCGCGCCGTCTTAGCCTGAAGACCGGCGAGCTTCTTAATGGCTTCTGAAGTCTGTCCTTTGGCTCTTGCCTCCAGAAGCCTTCCTAAGAGAATTAAAACGATGATCATTGCCGATGTATCAAAAAAAACTTCAGGCTTTATCCCTCCTGCTTTAAAAAAGGAAGGGGAAACTGTGGCGACAACACTGTAAAGATAGGCAGCAGACGTGCCCACGGCAATCAGGGTGTTCATGTCGGCGTTTCTGTGCCTGAAAGCACCCCAGGCTCCTCTGTAAAACTGCCAGCCAATCCAGAACTGAACCGGTGTGGCAAGTATCCAGAGGACAAAGAAATTGTTCAAGAAAGCTGGAGCCCACGGAAACAACCGCGGCATGCTTCCCAGAAAAATGATAAGGCCAAGAATCAATCCTGCAAAAAACTTTATCTTAAGCTTCTTGAATTCTTTTTGCCGGACAATTCTCTCTACGTCCTCCAAATCTTCTTCGGGAGGAACTTCAAGAACTTCGTAACCGCTTTTCCTCACTGATGAGATAATATCTGCAGCCTTTACCAGTTGAGGCTGGAAGAGGACCGTAGCTTTGGAATTGGCAAAATTGACGCTTGCCTGCTCAACTCCTTTTAATCCGGAAAGGCCCTTCTGAATCGTGGAGGCACAGCTAGCACAGCTCATTCCGACTATGGGAAGGTCGATCCTTCCGGATTTTGCTTCGTTCTCATTTTCGAGCTCTTTGCTATCTTCTTCCTTGACATCCATTCCGGAAACTAAATCTTTGGCCATTCATTCTCTCCTTTTAATATTTTCTAAATTTTTGAAGTACATCTATAACTTCATCTATCTTTTCTGCCTTGTTTTCCCTATTTCCTCTTGTGAACGATTCCCGGACACATCCTCTCAGGTGCCTGTTCAAGATGTTCTCCTCAACACGCCTGACCGCTCCAACAATGGAAGATAGCTGGGTCAAAATATCAATACAGTACCGTTTCTCTTCAATCATTTTTTGAATGCCCCTGATCTGGCCTTCAATTCTTTTCAAAGGCACAATTTCATCCATGTGAGTTGTTAGTTGCTTTTTCATTCATACCTCCAGTTTCAAAGACGACAAAAAGCTCAAGATAACAGGTCTTTCTTCTTCTGCTCAAACTCTTGTTTATCAATCTCACCTTGAACATATCGTCTCTTCAATATCTCTAAAGAGCTATCCCCTATTCCGGATTCAGCAAGTTTGTTAGATTGAACAATCCATTTGATAAGAAAGACCAAGCCGACAATAACCAAGATCCAGAAGATCCACATGAATCCTCCTCCCATAAATCCATAATTTCCTGACATCATTGGATTACCTCCTAATTTATTTTTTTAATCCATATTTTAAAATTTCTCATTTCAATCTCTATACATAATATACTATACCCCCCTATGGTATGTCAAGTGAAAAATAATAATATTTTAGAAAGGTGAATTCTTGACAAGAGACAGGTAAAAGTTTTATTTTGACATTCTCTGCTGTAATATAAACTCGGGTAAAGAATATGGATAGATATTTGAGTGAAAAAACTATCAAGGTCGTTATAGCAAAGCCAGGACTCGATGGGCATGATACGGGGGCAAAAGTGGTCGCTCATGCCCTAAAAGATGCGGGAATGGAGGTTATCTACACCGGCCTCCACAGGACAATAGAGGAAATTGTCGCGACTGCCCTGGAAGAAGATGCGGATGTCATTGGTCTGTCCATCTATTCCGGAGCCCATCTTCCTCTGAGTAAAAAATTGATAGAACAGCTTAAGGAGAGGGACATCGCGGATAAAATCGTTCTCGTCGGTGGAAATATTCCGCAGAGGGATGTCAAGACTTTAAAAAAATACGGCATAACAGAAGTCTTCCCTATCGGAGCAAAGCTTGAAAATATTGTCGAGTTTATAAAAGATAGACTTAAACGAAAAAATGAAAAAATCTAAACCTGAAGAGCTTAGAGAGGTTACTCTCGAATCCGGGATTAAGGTAAAACCTGTCTACGGTCCTGAAGATATCAAAGACATAAACTTCGAAAAAGAGATAGGGCAGCCCGGTGATTTTCCATTCACGAGGGGTATCCATCCCCTGATGTATTGCAAACGCCCCTGGACTATGCGCCAGTATTCCGGATTCGGGACGGCCAGGGAAACGAACAAGAGATTCAAATGGCTTCTGAAACAGGGACAGACTGCGCTCAATGTAGCTTTTGATCTACCAACACAACTCGGCCTGGACTCCGATGATCCGTTTGCTGAAGAAGAAGTTGGAAGGGTTGGAATGGCGATAGACACACTCAAAGATCTGGAAGAAGCTTTTGCCGGTATCCCTATAGACAAGATCAGCACCTCGTTAACGATCAATCCTGTCGCTTCTGTTATGCTGGCTATGTATCTTGTGGTTGCCGAGAAACAGGGTATACCCTGGGAAAATATAAGAGGCACCACTCAGAACGACATTTTAAAAGAATATATAGGCAGGGGAACCTGGATCTTCCCTATCGAACCTTCGATCCGGCTCATAGGCGATGTGGTGGAATTCTGTTTTAAAAACGTTCCCAAATTCAATCCCTTCAGTGTGTGCGGATATCACATAAGAGAATCCGGTGCCACTCCCATCCAGGAGATGGCTTATGCCTTTGAGATTGCTGCAGCATATATCCAGGAAGTGCTAAAACGGGGACTCGGTATAGATGATTTTGCCGGGAGGATTGCTTTCAACTTTGATATCCACGGCAACCTCTGGGAGCAGGTCGCGAAATTCAGAGCAGGACGAAGACTCTGGGCAAAAATCATAAAGGAACGTTTTGGGGCTAAGAATCCCCGTTCAATGGTCTTGAGGATGATCGCCGGTGGAGGTGGCGGCGGCTTGACAATCCAGCAGCCTGAAAACAACATTGTTCGGGGAGCTTATTACGCCTTAATCTCCGCTTTGTCGGGGACGCAGACGATGGCCCTCTGTTCATACGATGAGGCCTATACGATCCCCTCCAAGAAAGCCGCACTCATCAGCTTGAGGACGATGCAGATTCTGGCAGATGAGATGGGACTCAAGGATACAGTCGATCCCCTTGGAGGTTCCTACTATATTGAGTGGTTGACAGACAAGATGGAGAAAAAGATAGTCGAATATATGGATATGGTGGAGGAGATGGGCGGCATGGTTGAGGCAGTCAAATCAGGCACTATTCAGAGAGAAGTCGCCCGCCAGGCTTACATCCGCGCAAAAAAAATTCAATCGGGAGAAATCACAAAAATCGGGGTGAATAAATACGAAATGGACGAAGAGAAAGCAGAGATTGAATTTCATCCCTTTAATCCCAGAGTGGCTGAGGAACAAAAGAGAAAGATCAAGGAGATAAAAAAACAGAGAAACGAGAATGATGTGAAGGAAACACTGCTCGGATTAAAAAAAGCCGCTCAGTCAAGTAAGAACGTGATGCCCTATATTCTCAAAGCCGTAAAATGTTATGCCACCTTGGGCGAGATAACCAGAGTATTCAAAGACGTTTTCGGCAAATTTGAAGAGCCGATAGGACTGTAAGAAATAAATGAAGGGACCGTTATCAGACGTTAGAATCCTGGATCTATCACGCATGCTGGCCGGTCCTTTTGCCTCGATGATGCTGGCAGACCTCGGGGCTGAGGTGATCAAGATCGAAGACCCTGATGGCGGCGATAAGACCCGCACCATGGGACCCAAGCTCTCAGAGGGACAGAGCGCGTATTTTCTGAGTATTAACCGGAATAAAAAGAGCCTGACTCTTGACCTGAGAAAAGAGAGGGCGCGGGAAGTTTTTTACAAGCTGGTTAAAATGGCGGATGTGGTTCTCGATAATTTCCGCCCCGGAGTGCTTGAAAGACTGGGTTGTGATCATGAGAAGTTAAAGCCAATCAATCCTAAAATATTAAGCTGCTCAATTTCTTCTTTTGGACACACCGGCCCTGATAAGGATCTGCCGGGCTTTGACCTCATCCTCCAGGCACGTGGGGGAGCGATGTCTATAACCGGAGAGCAGGGAAGACCTCCTGTTAGAATGGGCATTCCGACGGGTGACCTCGCCGGAGCCATGTCAGCCGCCTACGCCGTGATGGCTGCTCTCTATTCACGCGAGAAAACAGGAGCCGGCCAGAAAATAGATATCAGCCTTCTGGACTGCCAGGCCTCTCTTCTGACTTATGTCGCTCAATACTATATCCTTGATGGAAAAATACCCGGACCCATCGGTTCTGGACATCAGACCGTGGTCCCCTATCAGGCTTTTAAAACCAGAGACGATTACATTGTTATCGCCATCTTTATCGAAAAATTCTGGGAAAAACTATGCAAAATATTAGGGATAGAACACCTTGCCAATGACCCAAAATTCTCTACCAATGACCGCAGAAGGGAAAACAAGAAAGAGCTCCTTCCGATGCTGGAGCGCATATTTATGGAAAAAACCTCATCCGAATGGCTGAAACTCGCCTCTGAAGAAGGCATTCCCTCTGCACCTGTGAATACCGTGGATAAGGTTATATCTGACCCTCAGCTTATGGCAAGGAATATGCTGGTGGAAGTTGACCATCCCTCTTACGGGAAAGTGAAAATCCTGGGAAATCCTGTGAAAATGTCCGGATTAACTGAAGAGACTTTTACTGCTGCGCCAACTCTGGGAGAGCACAATAAGGAAATACTCTCCGGGCTTTTAGGATATTCACAGGAGGAAATTGATAAGCTGAAAAAAGATAAGATTATATGAACAGAATGGCAATATTTTGAAAGGAGAAGAAGCATGTTACCGGGAGAAAAGAGATACCCCTACATTTTCAGCCCGATCAAGATCGGGAAAGTGTGGGCAAAAAACAGGATCAAGTACGCCTCCACGGAGACAAACTTCAATTACAGCGATGGTTTTGTCTCGGAGAAGGAGCTTGCCTATATAGAGGCCCATGCTCGAGGTGGCTCTGGCATTGTGACGACTCAAGGTGCCTATACCGATCCCAGAGGCGAAGGGCAGGGATATGTAGGTATGATGGGAATATGGGATGACAAGTATATCCCGGGTTTGAAAAAAATGGCTGATGTTATCCATAAGAGTGACGCGCTGGCCTGTCTTCAATTGATGCACTGCGGCCGTGTCGGCGGTATTAACCTCCCTTATACGGTTGGGCCATCAGCAATTCAGCAGAGGCTGCGCCGGTTCCGTCCCCAGAGAAAGATGAGTATACCCGAGATTGAGGAATGTATTCAGGAGCATATCGACGGTGCCCGGAGGGCAGTGGAGGCCGGATACGATATCATCGAGATATCCGGCATCGTAGGCTATCTGATTTCCAACTTTATCTCTAAGTATACTAACTGGCGCAGTGACGAGTATGGAGGAGACATCCATGGGCGATGCACATTTATGAGGAAAATCATCGAGGGGATTCGCAAAGAAATCGGCCCCGATATCGCAGTTGGTATTCGCCTCTGCGGCTGGGAGATGCTGGATGAGATGGAAGGAAACACTGAAGAGGAAAGCATGGAGTCGATCAAGACAGCCGAGGCGGCCGGATGTGATTTCATAAGCGTGACCGTTGGCTGGCAGGAATCCCTTGGCTCGGTCATCTCCAGGGATATCCCTATGGGGAAATGGCTTCATGTGGCTGAAACAACAAAGAAAGCTGTCAAGATACCTGTCAGCATGGCCTACAGGCTTTTTGTTCCCGAGATTCCTGATAAAGCTATCGCTGAAGGCAAACTGGATATTTGGGAGATGTGCCGGCCGCAGATCGCAGATCCGGACCTGCCAAACAAGATCATGTGGGACCGGCAGGAGGAAATCATCCCCTGCATCGCCTGCCAGGTCTGCCTTGCCAGGCTTTTTCGCGATGCACCGGTCACCTGCACAGTCCGCCCCTCCTGTGGTCATGAGGGCGAGCGTGAATGGGGCTACTATGGTTTTCCAAAGGCGGAAAAGAAGAGAAAAATAATAGTGGCCGGCGCCGGTGTTGCCGGACTTCAGGCCGCCGGCATTGCCGCTGAGAAAGGTCATGATGTGACCGTCTATGAAAAGACCGGCAATATCGGAGGACAGTGGTATTATGCATCACGCAATCCCTGGGGTAAAAATTCCAGTAAATACTGGGATGATGAGGAATTCATGAGGTGGGTCAACCATATGAAAGCTCAATGTGACAAGTTCGGAGTGGAGTTCGTACTCAACACGCCGGTGACCAGGGAGCTTCTTGATAAGGAAAAGCCCGATTCACTGGTTATCGCTACAGGCGCCATCCCCGAGGTACCCGATATCCCTGGAGCAGACAAACCGCATGTAGTGAGCATGTTTGACATCTTCACAGGCAAAGCCAGGCTGGGAAAAAATGTGGTCATCCTCGGAGGCTCTGGTGCAGCCATATCGCTCGCTCTCTTTGTGATTGACAAACTGGAAAAGGAGGGAGTGAAGGATTGCAGCATATCAATGATTGACCCTGCGCCCAGGCTCGGCTGGGATGTCAATCCTTCATACATCTGGCGCTACAGGAAGAGACTCAAGCAAGCAAAAGTTCAACAGTTAACATACGGACAGGCTAAAGAGATCACCGATAATGGTGTTGTGGTGGACTGGGCGACTGTAGACCGCAGGACAAAAGAAAAACAGACATTCAAGGACCAGACTGTACTTGCCGATACGGTCATTCTGGCACGCCTCGGTCCCAGCAAAGAACTGGGATATGGCTCATTCAAAGGCGATACGGCGATGATCGGTGATTGTGTATGGGTGAGACGCGGCATAGATGCCATCCAGGATGGCTACCGACTGGGAATGAGATTTTAAAATATTAAAGAACAGTCATGCTTTTTATCCATATAATGAAAAAAAGATACTTCCTTTTAAGAAGGAAAGAGAAAGGAGAGATTTATGATACTATCTGAGATTGCGAGTGCTCGACCCCAGATACCGGGCACTAAAATGAGTGTCTATCCCCATTCTGGCTCCAGCTATATGGGACTGTATCCCTGGGTAGATGCTTTCCGGTGCAACGGATGCGGGGCATGCACCAAAGCCTGTCCTCCTGGTATTATCGGTATTCACAGGCATAAGGCAGCGATTGTGCTTGACCTCTGCCAGCAGTGCGGAGAATGCTTTGAAGCGTGTCCTGTGGAGGGCGCAATTCTTTATAAACTCCCTCCCGGATCCCCGGAAACCGGAAACACGCCGTATTTCACCAAATTATAGAACAATTGTAATCATTAAAAAGGAGGATAGAAGATGTCTGAAAAATTAAAGACTAACTATGTGGACCATATCTGTATTGCTGTCAACGATGTGAAAAAAGCAGAAAAAGACTATACCGAAACTTTTGGCTGGGACGTTGCTTACCGTTATGTTGATGAGCCAGAGAAAATCAGGGTGACCGGCTTTATGGTAGGACCTACAGCTATTGAAATCATGGAGGACCTTGACGGCACAGGAGAAGTGGCAAAATTTATTAGAAGAGCCGGTGAAGGTGTCATGCTCATAAGTTACAATGTGGATAACTGCGAGGAATCTCTCGAATTATTAAAAAGAAATAAGGTCAGACTGATCGACCAAAAACCGAGGTTGTTTGCCGAATACAAAAGAAATTTTGCTTTCATTCACCCCGCAGCCACCCACGGAGTTTTAACCGAGATCATCGACGGAAAATATGAAAAATAATTTTAAGATTGAGCGACTCGAATGGAATATAAAATAGGAGTAGATGTTGGGGGGACATTTACAGATTTTCTGTTGACATCTGAAGGTGGAAGCCCGGAGATCTACAAAGTCCTTTCTACTCCGGATGATCCATCCAAAGGGTTGATGAACGGCCTTTCGGAGATGGCCAAAGTTAAAAACATCTCATTGAAAGAATTCATCAAAGATGTCAAAACCATTGTCCATGGAACCACTGTAACAACAAATGCAGTATTAACCCGCAAGGGAGCCAGAACAGGGCTCGTGACCACAAAAGGTTTAAGAGACGCCCTGGAAATGAGAAGGGGAATAAGGGAAGAACAGTATAACAACAGATACACCAACGTCGAACCTCTGGTCCCGAGATACCTGAGAGTCCCTGTAGAAGAACGGCTCGACTATAAAGGAGGCATCGTTACCGAACTTAATGTGTCGGATGTTTCAGATGCGGTTAATCACTTTAATAAAGAAAACGTCGAAGCCATCGCCATCTGTTTCATGAATTCCTTTGCCAATAATAATCACGAAACCAAGGCCGCGGAAATCATAAAGGAACATTTTCCCGGCACTTACATGACGGTCTCATCAACATTTCTACCGAGCATCAGATTTTATGACCGGATATCAACAACCGTCTTAAACTCTTATGTTGGTCCCATATTGAGGAGTTATTTAACCAACCTCACTGAGAAATTGAAGGACAGCGGATTTGCAGGTGTCCTGCTCATCATGCAGTCAAACGGGGGCATCGTCTCCCCAAAGATAGCCATGGATAATGCGGCAGTAACCCTTCTTTCCGGTCCTGCAGCCGGGCCGGAGGCTGGGATAGAGTACACTTCTATTCAAGGCTATGATGATTGTTTAACCATTGATATGGGAGGAACAAGCTTCGACGCTGCTCTCATCAAGGATAAAACGCCTCTGGTCACCACAGAGGGAGAAATCAACAGGCTGCGATTGGCTCTTCCCATGCTGGGCATAGTCACGATAGGAGCCGGAGGCGGAAGTATTGGCTGGGTTGATGAGGGCGGACTTTTGCGTATGGGCCCGCAGAGTGCCGGGTCAAAACCGGGACCTGCCTGCTATGACCTGGGAGGGAAGCTTCCAACCTGTACAGATGCGGACCTCATTCTCGGTTATCTGGATAAAGATTTTTTTGCCGGAGGAAAGATCCCCCTGAAGGATGAGCGGGCAGCGAAAGCTATCAAAGAAAAAATCGCCGGTCCATTGGGCATGGATGTTGTTGAAGCAGCTGCCGGGATGTACCGGGTGATCAATGTCAACATGGCTTCAGGTGTTCGAGAAGTCAGTGTCAAGCGAGGCCACGACCCGAGAGAATTCCCTCTGGTCGTTGCCGGGGGGGCTGGGCCGGTTCATGCCTGCATGATAGCCAGGGAGCTCGAGATACCGGTCATGATTATTCCCAAAGAATCCTCCATTTTCTGCGCGGCCGGAATGCTGATGTCCGATCTGAAGCACAACTTCGTCAGAACCTATTCTACGCTCCTCGATGATCTGGATGTGAAGAGATTCCAGACTCTATTTAAAAAAATGGAAAGAGAAGCCACATCGCTTCTTCTATCGGAAAACATCCCGGAGGGCTCTATCCAGTATATCTACTCTCTGGATATGAGATATGTCAAACAGTATCATGAAGTGAATGTGGAGATTAAAAAGGAAGAGATAGAGAGAGGGGATATCGAGTCTGTAGTCTCAAAATTTCATCCCGAACACAACCGGCTATATGGATATTTTTTGGAGGAAGAAGGCACACCGATAGAGCTGATCAACCTGAGGCTATTAAGTATAGGTAAAACAGACAAGCCAAAATTTAAAGAGGAAGACCGCGACCGGGAAGATCCGTCAAAGGCTTTAAAAAAGAAAAGAAAAGTCTTTTTACCTCTTAAGAAAACGTTCGAGGAAGTCCCGGTGTATGATGGGCATAGACTAAAATGTGGAAATACAATCAAAGGACCGGCAATTATCGAACAGGTGAATACAACGACTTTTGTCACTCCGGAATACGACATCCTCTGTGATAAATACGGAAGCTACACGGTGTATCTGAAAGCAAGGGAAGAAGAAGTTAAAGAGAGGCTCGGTATAGGTCGATAAATGAAGATAGATAAAATTCTGGTTTCTGTTTTTCAGCGCAGGTTTAAGTCCATAACCGAAGAGATGAGTATAGCCTTAACCAAGACGACCCGCTCCCCTATCCTCTGCGAGGCTAAAGACTTCGTTACCGGACTTTATGACGGCAAGGGGAAGATGCTTGAGCAAACGGAAAATCTCCCTATCCTCTCTTTTTCTCTGGGGCCTGTGTGTGAATATATCGTTAATTATTACGGTGAAAAGATCTATCCCGGTGATGTCATCTTTCACAACGATGTCTTCTCCATGGGCAACCAGAATAACGATGTGGCTGTTTATAAACCAATTTTTTATAAGGATAAACTCATAGCCTGGGCTGCCTCTAAAGGGCACCAGGCCGATATTGGAGGTGCAGTTGCAGGGGGATATAATCCCAGAGCCACCGAGGTATGGCAGGAAGCTCTCAGAATACCCCCCGTTAAAGTCTATGAACGCGGTGAGCTGAGAAAAGATGTCTGGGACCTCATTTTTGCCAACATCCGCTTCGACATCGTCGCTGCGGATATGAGAGCCCAGATCGGCTCGTGTGTTGTAGGTGAGAGAGGGATTTTGAAGCTTGTTGAAAAATACGGGCTCGAAGTTTTTGAGTCTCATAAAGAATATCTCTTCGATTCCACAGGAAAGATGATGCGTGCCGAAATAAGAACCATACCCAATGGAGTCTACCGGGGAGAGGCAACCGTTTATTATGACGGCAAAACACCCGGTTCAAAATACAAGATAAGAGTTAAGATCACCGTTGAAGATGAGGAAATTACCTTTGACTATTCAGATACAGACCCCCAGACCGACGGTTTTGTCAACGGCACTTTTACCTCATCTGCGAGCGCTACTCTTTTAACCTTCCTCCAGATGGTCAATCCCGATATGCCCCACAACGACGGGATGATAAAGCCTGTGAAGATCATCATCCCCGAAGGCACTATCCTGAATGCCAGATATCCGGCCGCAACCACCTTCGGAAATCATCTCTGCCCCCCAAATGCCGACGCAATAATCAGGGCACTGTCACAAGCTATACCTGAAAGAGTCACAGCGGGATGGAACCAGCTCCTCTGTTATCTGACAAGCGGTTATGACCTCCGCAAAAAGGACAGTTACGTTGATATAGGCTTCATGGGACTTAAAGGCGGCTCTGGGGCCACCCAAGGAGTGGATGGATATGACCATATCGGTATGATCGATGCTTCCGGAGGGGTGCTGGACCAGGACTACGAGATGTTTGAACAGCAGACTCCCCATTTGCTGCTAAAGCACGAATACTGGCCTGACTCGGCCGGGCCCGGTCAGTGGAGAGGAGGTCTCGGCGTTGAGACCGCTTTCAAGATAGGAGGAGAAAACACAAAGGTCGTTACTTTTGGAGACGGAGATGTTGAGCCTCCATTCGGGCTTTTTGGTGGAAAGAATGCGACATTGAACAAAATAGAGCTTCGCTATCCGGATGGTAAAAAATATGAAGCCACAAGCAAAGACCTGGTTGAGGGTGTACCCTCTGGGACCATTCTCTTCCAACAGGCTGGAGGAGGAGGAGGCTACGGCAATCCTTACTTCAGAGACCCAGCTCAAGTAGCACAGGAAGTGAAGAATGGAATAATCAGTGTCGAAAAAGCGAAAAAATATTATGGAGTAATAGTGGATCCAAAAACATATAAAGTTAATCTTGAAGAAACAAAAAAATTAAGAAAGAAAAAGTAGAAAAAAAAGGGGACAGTCCCCTTTTTTATATTTTGATTATTCTGGCACTGAAAAAA
>JAGLWV010000310.1 GCA_023133225.1 Candidatus Aminicenantota bacterium
TCACTTCTTTTGGCCGAAAAGGCCAAGGGCCGGGAGAGATCCAAGCCATCTTGGAATTTGAAATTGATGACAAGGACAATATTATAATTTCTGATCATAGAAATCGAAAATTGATAGTATTCAAAAAAGATGGAAATTTAACTCAAGAGGTCCGCTTTGCTCAGGATGCATTTTGGATGTTTCCTCTTGAGAACGGCAAATATCTTGCAGAGAGGCGTCTCATCGATTCCAAACAAGACTATTTTCTTACGATTTATAGCTTATTCAGCCCTGAATTAAAAGAAATTAAAAGACTTGACACGAATAAATTCCCAAATCCTTTAATAAAAGGAAGGAGAGGAGTAGTTTCAGACCCTGTTTTTATCTGGAGGATATCAAGCGGAAATATTTATATTGGAAACGAAGACAGGGGCTATGAGATTCAAAAATATGATTTGGAGGGAAATTTATTGAGAAAAGTAAGAAAGAAGCATAAACCTGTAAAGATTCTTGAAGAGCTGAGGAAAAAAGATAAGGAACTTTATGAGCGCATGAACACCAAAGTGTTTATTCCTAAGTACTGGCCCCCTTATCATTCTTTTTTTGCTGATGATGAAGGTCGACTTTTTGTCAAGACTTTTGAAGAAGGTGATCGCCCCGGGGAATATATGTATGATATTTTTAACCCGGATGGAATTTTTATCGGAAGAATGAGCTTAAATATTTACACTTATGGGAGGGGAGCAAAGGAAGTTTGTGCCAAGGCTAAGAAGAGACGTCTTTACTGCCTTGAGGAGAAGGAAAGCGGCTATAAGGAATTAGTGGTTTATAAGATGAGGTGGGAATAATGATTAAGGCCACTGTAAGCCAAATCCCCTGAAGGCCTGACTTCCTTGGGTTGAAATAGAGAGCTGAGGGATTTAGAATCATTAATAAGGGATTTCATGATGAAGTTGTTATGAGAAAAACTGCTTTACTCTTTTCATTCATATTAATTTTCAACTCTGTAATTTATGCTCAGGAAATTATTGAAAATCCTGAAAAGCCATTGAGCAAAAATGCAGGAAGAATTGTTCAATTAAAGGAAATTCACAGGATAACGGATGAGAGCGGGAAGTATTTTTTTAGGCGTCCAACCAATTTTCAAGTGTCTCCAAATGGAGATTTGTTTATCCAAGATAATGAGCAGTTGCTCCAATTTGATTCAGAAGGTGCATATATTCGCAATGTGTTTAAAAAAGGGAAGGGCCCTGGAGAAATTGAAAGTTATTTTAATTACTACATCCACCAAAATGAGATTTTTATTTATGATTTTAGTGCGATTAAAGTCATTCAGACTGACCTGGAGGGAAATCTTATTAATCAAATAAAAATTGAACCCGGACCGTATAATGGTTTTTGTGGAGTGACGGAAAATTGGTACGTTTTCATGAAAGATATCCCGCCTCCTCTCAGTGTGTATAAAAATAAATTGTATGACATGAAATGTGTAATAAAATTAGTTTCAAAAAATGGGAAAATTGAAAAAGATAGCCATACTTTTCCAAGAAAAGTTTTTTTAAGCGTTGAAAGAAGAGGACGAACTTCTTGGGTAAGATGGTTCTCCGCTTTGAGTGATGATGCCAAGATACTTTATGTCTCCCACACCAGCGAATATCTCATCGAAGCATTTGATCTGGAAAAAGGCCGAATTCTCAGGTGTTTTAACAGGAAATATCCGCGTATAAAATATGTCAACCAAGGGTGGGAAGATAATTATTATAAGAGATATAATGCCCCTAAAATAAAGTATGAAAACGATGTTGAAGGTTTACTCATCAATAAAAACTTTATTTGGGTAAAAACTTCCACTAAAGACAAAAAGAAAGGCTTCCTGATTGATGTCTTCGATAGTGACGGGAAATATATTGATAATTTCTACCTTAACCTTGATGGCTCACTCATGGCTGCCCAAGGAGACTATATTTTCGCATTAGAGTCTGATGAGGATGAGAATCTTCAAATCGTTAAATATAAAATTATAGATTGAACCCAAATCCCCCACGCCCTGCCTTCTCTGGGTTGAAAAAGATGGATGTGCGAGCTAGAATTTTAATAAGGGAGCAAAAATGAAAAGCAAAACTAAGGTTGTATCAATCATTTTATTTCTTTCAGTCTTCATAATGCTTTTCTCTTGTCAAAAACAAAAGCTCGAGTGGAAAGGGACAATCGAGGAAGTGGATGGAGTCATAGTAGTTAAGAATCCGAAAGAGCCGATGTATAGTGAAAATGTAGTTAGTTTAAAAGAGGAATTATCTATAGGAGAAGCAGAAGGTAGAAAAGAATACATGTTTTCCCAGATAAGAAATATAGCTGTAGATGATGAAGAAAATATTTATGTCCTTGACAGAAAGGAATTTCATATAAAAGTCTTTGATAAGGACGGAGAATATTTGAGGACTTTCGGTGAAAAAGGACAAGGCCCTGGAGAATTTAACCGTCCATCTAGCATTTTGATTACCCCCCAGAATGAAATAATGGTTGCAGATTCTCGCGTCTTACATTTTTTTACTCTTCAGGGAGAGTTTATTAAATCTCTTTCCGCAGCCAAGATTCAATTTTTTGGGAGAACAAGCATGGATTCGCAGAGGAATATTTATGTTATGACCGCAACAATAAATATGGAAAAAGGAACTTCATCGTATGAACTAAAAAAGTTCGATTCCAATCTGAATTTCCTCAATACAGTAGCTTCTATTCCCGGCCCTAAGGCTGGTGAGCCTTTTGATCCATTCATGCCTCTCTTTTTTTGGAAAATATGCGAGAATGATAACATTGTTTATGGTTATCAAAAAAACTACGAATTATTGGTTTTTAATCCTGAGGGAAAATTAATTAAAAAAATAGTAAAGAAGCATAATCCAGTGAAAATCACAGAGGAGGAGAAAGAGGAAAGCCCAGGAGATGACCTTCCCCCCTTGAAATATGCGTTGTCTCAATTCCATACTGCATTTTGGACGTTCTCGCTCCATGATGAAGGCAGAATTATTGTCCAGACCTGGGAGAAAACAGAAGATAGAGAGCGATATTACTATGATGTTTTTGATCCCGAGGGAAAATATATCGCCACAGTCTCCTTTAAATTCCGGCCACAAATATGGAAAAAGAACAAGCTCTACACTATAGAGGAAGATGAAGAGGGCTACCAACACGTCAAACGCTACAAAGTTACTTGGAAATATTAGACGAATATGAGGCGACTGGAACTCAAATCCCCTGAACCCTGGCTTCCCTGGATTGGAAAAGACTACTGAGTGAATTAAGTATATAATTGAAAAATACGATATAATGAGAAAGATTTATTACAAAGGGGAGTAAAGATGGAAAACAAAACTAAAATTGTTTCAATTGCTTTATTTTTATTAATCTTTATTACGCTTGTTTCCTGTAAAAAACAAGAGACTGATTGGAAAGGAAAAACGGAAATTGTAGATGGAGTTAAAGTGGTCCATAATTTTCAACCAGATCAAAATGAGAAATTTAAGCCCATAAAATTTGTTGAAGACTTATTTATCGGAATTGAAGAAGGAGATGAAAACTATATGTTTAATTATCCTGCCGATATCGATTCCGATTCCCTGGGAAATATCTATGTATTGGATTGGGGCGATAGCACAATTAGGAAATATGATTCACAAGGTTTACACATCAAAAATATCGGAAGAAAAGGAGAAGGGCCTGGTGAATTCCAGTCACCTCGTTATCTTTGTATTAGTGACGAGGGAAACCTATATGTAGATAAAGGTAGGAATCAAATTGAGATATTTGATCTGAACGGTGAATATCAAAGGACTTTAAAATTCAATAATAAAGACCAGTTCTCAGTCAACAAAAATGAAGAACTCATTATAGGATATAGATCTTATCAAGAAGGAGAGAATAATGAGGTAAAGATAGTTTACAAAGTTGGCAA
>JAGLWV010000311.1 GCA_023133225.1 Candidatus Aminicenantota bacterium
CAGGATAACCATGAATCCATAGCCTTTCTCTATGTTTCTTCGGGAACAGGGCCGTATAATCCCCATTATCAACCCAGTGCAACTTCAGAATGGAACCTGATATCATGGTGGGAGGTTACACGGTTAACCTCCTACGGCATGCCCGGAGTCTGGACTCATGCTTTCTGGAACGGATGGGCCCCCAACTACTGGGGCTCCATTTCAGCCAATCATAACGGAATCATTCGCTTCTACGAGACATTCGGCAATTCCATCGGCAATACCATGGAGAGAGATTTGAGTGAGGGGAGACGCTCCGTGACTTCCAGGGAATGGTACAGACCTTTGCCTCCCTACAAGAAGGTGCTCTGGTCGATGAGGAACAATGTCAACTACCAGCAGACTGCTGATTTGCAGGCTTTCAACTTTGTCGCCTCAAACAAAGAATATTTTTTGAAAAATTTCTGGAAGAGGGGACTGAACTCCTATGAGAGTGGAAAGAAGGAATCTCCCTATGCGTATATTTTACCTTCCGGACAAAAGGATCCTGTCGATACGGCACGCCTTATCAACGTACTTTTAAAACAGAAGATCGAGGTCCATAAAGTAAAAGGCGCTTTAAAGGTCAAAGATGGGGAGTTCCCTGAAGGCTCATTTGTGGTCAGACTTGACCAGCCCTACGGAAGCTTTGCTCAGAACCTTCTGGAGAGACAGAAATACCCTGAAGATGCTCCCCGCGCCTATGATGATACCGGCTGGACTCTTGGACTCCATATGGATGTAAAGACCGTGGAGATCAAAGATAAAGCCGTATTTGAGGCTTCATTAGTCCCTGTCAAAGAGCTGGTTAAAGTTTCCGGAAAAGTAATCGGTGGAAAGGCGGCCGGTGCTTATATAATCAATCACAGGACAATAAACAATCTGCTCCCTGCACGTTTAAGATTAAAGGAGTTTAAAGCCCTGGCGGCAAAAGCCCCCTTTAAAATAAAAAAAAGAGATTTTGATGCTGGCTCGATGATTATCCCTGTCTCTGGAGCCGGGGAGAAAATCCATCGGGCTGTGCGGGATGTTGCCGCAGAACTGGGGCTGGAAATCTTTAGCCACAAGAAGGTTCCTGAAATCAAAACCCATGAGCTCGACATTCCCCGCATCGCTATCTTCCATACCTGGTCCAATACTCAGGATGACGGCTGGGTCAGGTTTGCCTTCGATGACCTGGGAATCCCCTTCACTATGATTCACAAAGATCATCTCCGTCAGGGAGATCTCAAGGCGAAATATGATGTTATCCTTTTCAGTCATTGTAGAGGGAGAAAAGGGGCTGACATTGTGACCGGACTTGATCGCGAGTTTCGGGGGCCATTAGCTTTTGTCAGGAGCGAAGAATTCAAGCATTTGGGCATCCCGGATTCCTGTGAAGATATCACCGGCGGTATGGGATTGGAAGGGGTAAGCAATCTTGAGAAGTTCGTGGAGGAGGGTGGTCTGTTAATCCTTCTTCATAATACCGTAAGATTAGCAGTGGATTACGGTCTGCTGAGGGGAATCGATGTCTTCAACACAAGCTCCCAGTATTATAATCCCGGATCTCTGCTCAGGGGTGAGGTTGTGAATGAGAAGCATCCCGTTAGCTACGGCTATGATAAGGAAGTGACTATCTACCGCAGCCATGGAGGACCGCTGCTCGGAATCTCCAGAGAGAAGGAAAAGTATATTGTTCTTCGTTATGCCAAAGAAGGCGATATCTGCTTGAGCGGGATAATAAAAAGTGACAAGGAGATAAAAGGAAAGGCTGCAGTCGTGGATGTCCCGAAAGGCAAAGGGCATATTATCCTCTTTACCTTTAATCCTTTCTGGCGCGATTTAAACCACGGGAACTACATGTTCGTCTTTAATGCCATCCTCAATTACAACGACCTGGATGCTGGTTCACAAGAAAAAAGTAAATAACCTGAATTATTGAATAATCCAGGGTAAAAGAGGACAGATTATTTTTCCCGCATAAATACAACTTTTCCACCGACGATCGTGAAGTCCACCTTCGAGAGCATGATCTGGTCATGGGGAATGGTCATTAGGTCGTTATTAATAATCACCATGTCGGCAAGATAACCTGTTTTTATCATACCTTTGCG
>JAGLWV010000312.1 GCA_023133225.1 Candidatus Aminicenantota bacterium
AAAAAGATGATCAGGGACCTTCATCAGATAGTAACTCCGGTAGAAAACGACTTTGAGGTTGAAATCGACAGTATTTTTGACTGCATCAACAAGCTTTCCGAAAACCAGAACCACTATCAGACAACCAGAGGCTCACATGCTGCGCTCATATTGGACGATCAACTTGAAGTGATCTCCTTTGCTGAGGATGTAGGTCGGCACAATGCGCTTGATAAGGCAATCGGCAAAGTCTTCATGAACAGGAAACTGTTTAAAGCCGGCCTCCTGATTCTATCTTCAAGGATAAGTTATGAGTTAGTTCAAAAAGCGGCTCGAGCGCATCTGCCGATAATGATCAGTGAATCAAGACCGACTGCTCTTGCCGTAGAAATGGGGAATACTCTTAATATGACACTCGCCTTTTCTTATGATGAGTCTGAATTAGTAATAGTTTGCGGCGAAAACCGCATCAAGAGAGAATAAAGCGAAGACGATGAACTGGGCTACCTCTTCCTTAGCTATGATAGAAAATTAGCCTGCCATGAAAATAACCAGTAAGGGCTTGTTTGATTGATAAGGGATGTTCCCCAATTTTCAAATGAAGTATAAGCCTGCAAAGAATCTCTGTTGCCAGAACGAAAAATGGGAATCTTTATAATTTTCCTTTAGCTAGCTCTCCAGCAACCATAAATTCCTTGGGTGAAAATTCCTGAATCCATACCCGGATGGATGGGAGCGGGGCTCCTATGGATTCATGAACCGCGCGTGTAATAGCTTCTAAAAGCGCCTTTTTCTGCTCTTCACTGCGGCCTTCAAGCATGTGAACTTCTATCAAAGGCATTTTTATCTCCTTAAATTTAGTAAGTTCTGTTTTTTCTTATCCCCATTTTTACAATTCTATTTGGCCAGTTTAATTTCCATTTTGAATTCCTGTGTCATGGGAATGGACATATCCTGGGGGCCGCTTACTTCAATTGAGCCTTCTGCAAAGGCAGTGGATATCATTTTGACAAAAATGCCCTTTTTATAAGCAAAATACCACGTGTCGGTTCCTTTTATTTCTCCTTCGAAGGCCAGGTCCATACCTTGCTGCTCTCCTGCACCTTTTAGGGTACCCGTAACCTCAGCCGTTATTTTAACACATTCCATCCCATCAACAGTTTCGAATCCTTGCAGGGTGTGCACGCTTTCTGTATTGATCTGAATTTCACTTGATTCACTTTTTTCAGTAATAGTATCCGTGCTTGTCCACGTCTCTCCGATCTTTACAGACCTGCCTGCCAGGTTAGGGAATATGGCCTGGAAATCAGATGCAATACTGGTTTTTCCCTCTGAAGGGAGCTCATACTGGATAGATTCTGCGCCGGATAATTCCAGTTCTTTTCCCAGAGGAGAAAGGGTCATGTCAAAACTTTTTCCTATAACAGAACTCAAGTCCGGTGAAAGCTCACCCTCGGAACTTACTACACTGATGCTCATAGAATCAATAGTAATCCCGAGCTGATGATTATCTTCCTTTAGCCCTTTTGCTTTGACCGAGAAGGCAGTTTTTGAATTGACCTCAACATCTATTGTCTGGCCCATGACTTCAATTATCTGATTCATTTCTTCCGAAGAATGATACTTCAGGATTTGATCTACCGGCATCCGGTATTGAAGGATGAGGCCTGTTTCTGGATCTCCCCACAGATCTCCTTTTTTTACAGCGCAGCCGCCCAGAAATGCGACGACTAAGACGACAAGTACTGGTAGCAATCCTCTCTTTAGGTTTTGTCTGTTAATCATTTTTTACCTCCCATTTTTATAATGTTTATTTTATTTGTTATTCATCATTATAACTGCTTTTTATGTTTTATAGAATATAAAACATACTTAGCCTTTAAAAAATCGGTCAAATTTAGCTACCTATTTTAATATACTTGCTTTGTTTTGATTTTATTCATCGACAAAAACCGATACCATGTCCAAAAGGCCTGAATGTTCACTATAGTACACCAGGTGTTACGGCAGCGAACACTTTTTCTCTTCACTTTCTGGGAGCTTATGAGTCACACCCTGTTTGATTTAATTGGTATGTTTCTTGCTGATTAATCAGGATTAGAGGTTAGATTTATGTTTAAAAACTATATAAAAATCACCTTACGCAATTTTGCCAAGCAAAAAATATATTCTGCGATTAACATTCTGGGTTTAGCTGTCGGCCTGGCCGGCGCCATCCTGATCTTCCTTTTTGTTCAGAATGAACTCTCTTACGACAGGTTTCACGAAAACACAGAAAACCTGTATCGCATCTATACCAACATGCATGAACCGGACGGAAGCACCCGAGGCCGGTTCAGCGGAGTTACCCTGCCTATGGGCCCCGCCATGGAAGAATACTTTCCGGAAGTCACGTATTCTATCCGGGTGAATAGAAAGAATGCCACCATTAAAACGGAAGGAAATCTTTTCAACGAAAAAATCACCCTGGTGGACAAGCCCTTCTTTCAGGTTTTTTCTTTTCCTCTGCTTATGGGGAATCCCTCTTCCGTGTTCGCCCAGGATTATTCCATGGTCCTCACAGAAAACCATGCCCGGAAATATTTCGGTGATGCCAATCCTATCGGCAAAACATTAACCCTGATCAGCGGGCAGGACCGGAACGATTTTCTCATCACCGGGATTGCCTCACAGCCTCCTCCAAACTCCACTATTACTTTTGATATCCTGATCGACATGGAAAGTGCCCGAGCGCTAAATATGGAAAGAAGGTGGCGCGATAATTGGGGCGCTTTCGGGTGGCTGAATTACGTTCTTGTTAATGATAAAAATTCCGTGGAAAGTATACTGCGAAAATTTCCCTCTTTCACTAAACTGTATTATGGTCCTCTCATAGAGAAAAGTCGGCAGAAAAAATATTGGAAGGGAGAAGGGCTTCCCTATTCCTTCGGTCTGCAGGAAATAACACGTGTCCACCTGGACCCACGAATCAAGGGCTCTCCCAACTTGAACGCCATTCTCATTCTATCTGGAATCGCATTCATAGTGCTTCTCATCGCCTGCATCAATTTCACGAATCTCTCTATTGGCAGGGCATCAACCAGGTCATTGGAGGTCGGCATGCGCAAAGTCCTGGGCGCAAACCGCAGGCATCTCATCCGCCAGTTCTGGGGAGAATCTCTGGTGACGACTGCTATCGCCCTGCTCACGGGCATCTTTCTGGCAGAGTGGGTATTGCCGACATTTAATCAACTTTCCGGGAAGAGCCTGAGCCTGATGGAATTATTTCAACCGCTAAATATCCTCATCCTGCTGGCTCTCTTTGCAATCGTGGGCATTGCGTCGGGAAATTATCCCGCCCTGGTTTTATCCGGATTCCGACCTGTAGAAATTTTCAAAGGAAAGCTGAAGATAGGAGGTAAAAATCTAATGACCAGGATCCTGGTCGTGGTTCAATTTACCCTCTCCGTATTCCTTATCATCTCCGCGATCATCATGGGGCGGCAGATCAATTTTATGCTCAATAAAAATCCCGGTTTCAACAAAGAGGGAGTTGTAGTTGTTACAACCCAGGCAGAAAACGCCGCAGCAAGCAACACTATCCTGAAGCTCTTCCGGGAACGTCTGAGTCAGCAGGCGAATATTCATGCTATTACAGGAACCGGCAATCTTTTTGGTGACATTGCCATATACCCTTTCAAAAAGGGTGGCCGTGAGATCCATGTCATCCAGAACCGCGTGGATTACGATTTCTTTAAAACCCTGGATATCGAAGTGGTTCAGGGACGTACATTTTCGCCCGAATATCCCACAGACAATCAAGGTGTGGTTGTTAATGAAAAGCTGGTCAAAGAGCTAGAGATCAATAATCCCATTGGAAAACCTCTGAAAGGCTACCCTACACCTCTGACGATTATCGGTGTTGTCAGGGATTACAACATCGCAGATTTCAGGCAGGGAATCTCCCCTGCCCTCCATCATATAAAGCCGACCTGGAGGATATCCTACATTTATTTGCGTATTTCACCGGGAAATATCTCCGGGACCCTGTCCCTACTCGAGAAGACCTGGAAGGGTATCCAGCCGGACAAACCCTTTCTCTACTCTTTTCTGGATGAGAACCTGGAAACTATGTACAACGAAGAAAAAAAATGGGGGGCTGTCGTAGGCTATTCCTCTACGCTGGCTGTCATTATCGCCTGCATGGGCATCTTCGGACTGACATCCATTACCGTCAACCGGAGGACAAAAGAGATCGGCATCCGCAAAATCCTGGGCGCCAGTGTTCCTCAGATCATCGATATATTGACAAGGGAATTCATCTGGCTTGTGGGAATCGCTAATATCCTCAGCTGGCCGTTGGCCTATTTTGCCATGAAGATGCTGCTCGATAATTATTATTACCGTATTCCTCTAGGACTGCAGTATTTTCTCCTGGCAGGGATATTATCCTTTATCATAGCTGTGCTAACAACAATCTTCCTGGCAGTCAGAGCGGCCATGGCAAATCCTGTGGATTCGCTCCGGTATGAATAAGAACAGATTGCTTATAATCTGCCTCGGTTCATCACATCTGTCATTCCTGCGAAAGCAGGAATCTAGATTCCCGCTTCCGCGGGAATGACGGTAGCTATGGAGTTCCGTTATTTCTTCCAATCCGGAAGTCGCCCGGGAGTATAAGGAGCGCCAATCTCTTCCAACTTTTTCTCAATCTTTTTGACATCCTCCTCCACAAGTTTTTTTAATCTCTGTAGAATCGGAGAAAATTCATCCGCCACAATCTTGTAGGCTTCCCTCTGAGACTGAGTCGGGGCAGAAGTCGACCTCCACTGGTCGCTAATGACACTGTTCATCCTTCTGCTCAATCCCGGTTCTGCATCCCTATCTATTCTCGTCAATGTCCTATCGCCAAAGAGTTTTCGCTGGATTTCATTAACCGCAACTTCCAGAGCCTTGATCTGCTGATAAATTTTGGTATCGTCAACAGTTACACTTTTTAAGGCAACTTTAAAGTGTCTGACCTTGTCACTCAATTCACGAACAACGCTTGAAGCGGCGTTAACAGTGCGGCTTAATTTTCTGACCTTCTTTTGAAAGGCCACCAGTTCTGCCCGGTCATCTGCCGGCAGAGAGACGTTGCCGATAGGTACAGCGTTGAATCCAACCGGCTCTGTAATCTTCGCAACCACACCTTTGACATTTTTGGACAGAAAAACTTTATATTTCCCTGGAAGAGCGAGAGTACTCGAACGGCTGCCGGATGTCGGGCTCACACTCTGTAAATTCGTGGGCGCAACCGCAGGATATTTCAAATCCCAGACAATGCGGTGCAACCCTTTCTTAGCAGGAGCCCTGAGTTTGCGCACTACATTACCGTCTTCATCCAGAATCGTGAAAATGAGATAAGGCGTCTCTTCTTCTTCTTCGGCCCTCATCTCTTCATAGGTGGGATAGAAAACAGGCTTCCCTTTTTTAGCGGCTTCTTTTTCCTTTTCTTTGCGTTTATCTCGCAGCGTTTTGACGGATTCTTTCAGATAATATGTAAAAATCGCCCCAAGAGGAGGATTCTTAGAAGTAAAATACATCTCGCCTTGAAATCCTTTTCCTCCTGAACCCGGGGAACCCAAAGGATTGGATTCTATATACATCGAGGCATCTTTTATGGGGAAAATGTATCCTTCCGGATCCAGCGCTTTTTTATTGAGATAACGAAGAGGGCTGTAGTCGTCCAGAATATAAAATCCTCTGCCGAAAGTGGCCAAAACAAGGTCGTTTTCTCTTTTTTGAATGGCTATATCACGGACGGCAATCGTAGGGAATCCACCTTTCAACTGCTTCCAGTGTTTTCCCCCGTCAACGCTCACAAACAGCCCGAACTCTGTTCCCGCAAACAGAAGGTTCCTGTTAACATGGTCTTCAGCCAACGCATAGACAGAGCCTCTTACGGGAAGATTCGAGGCAATGGAAACCCAGGTCCTGCCTGCGTTCGTGCTTTTTAGGACATAGGGCTTAAAATCCCCATTCTTATGATTATTGAATGCCGCATACACTGTGTCTTTATCGTGCCGGGAGCAGATGATATCGTTCACATAGGTCCTGTTCGGAACGCCGGGGAATTTATCGATTTTTCGCCAGTTCACCCCTCCGTCTTCGGTCACCTGGATCAACCCATCGTCCGTTCCCGCATAGAGCAATCCCTCTTTAACCGGGGATTCATCAAACGCCACTATAGACCCATACCGGGAAGTGCTCGCATTTTTTGCCACAGCATCCATGGGCCAGACCTTGCCCATGACCTCAAGTTTGTTTCGGTCGATCTGGCGGGTCAGATCTCCACTGATCACCTTCCAGGCATTCCCCCTGTTTTCACTGCGAAAGACCTTGTTGGCAGCGAAGTACAGCCTCGTATGTGAATGAGGGCTTATCAGAAGCGGCGCATCCCAGTTCCACCGGTAGGCTTTTTCTCCCTTTCGCTCTTTGGGTTTAATGCCCGTTCTTTCCCCACTTTTTTTATCAAATCGCACCAGTCCAGCATACTGCGATTGAGCATAGACGATGTTGGGATCTTCGGGATCGATTTGAGATTCAAAGCCGTCCCCTCCCCGCGTAGTAAACCAGTCCGCATTGACAATACCAAAGGCGCTTATCGTACGGGAAGGACCACCTAAACTATAATTGTCCTGAGTGCCACCGTAGACATAATAAAAAGGCTCGTTGTTATCGACAGCAACCTTGTAAAACTGAGTTACTGGCAAGTGGGGCATGTACTTCCAGGTCTTGCCTCGATCGAAAGACTCATATATACCGCCATCGCTGCCCACGAGGTAATAATCTGTGTTATCAGGATCGATCCACAGAGCATGGTTGTCAACGTGCTTATTTCTTTCCCCTAAGGTACGCCATGTCTTTCCTCCATCGTCCGTAACTCGTAGATAGACATCCATGGAATAGACACGGTCGATATCCTTAGGATCACAGAACAACTCCTGGTAGTAATTACCCCTGGAGGTGTAGCTGCTGCGTCTTTCCCAGGATACTCCCCGGTTGGTACTCCGGTAAAAACCGCCTTTTCCTGGTTGAGCTTCGACAATCGCATAGAGATAATCAGGATTTACAGGGGATATCGCCAGCCCTATTCGACCCAGGTCTCCACTGGGAAGCCCGCGGTTTATTTTTTTCCAGGTCTTTCCGGCATCTTTTGATTTGTAAACAGCAGATTCAGGACCTCCATCGACCAAAGTAAACACATGCCTTCTTCGCTGATGAGCTACAGCATAGATAACGCCGGGATCTCGTGGATCAAGATATACCTCGCTGATCCCCGTATGTTCACTAATCGTCAGGACCGCCTTCCAGCTCTTACCGCCGCCGGTAGTTTTATAAAGCCCTCGCTCTCCACCTGCTCTCCATAACGGTCCATAAGCGGCAACGTAAACAACATCAGAATCTCCCGGGTCAATGGCGATCATTCCGATATGCTCTGAGGTCTTGAGCCCCACATTTTTCCAGGTCTTTCCACCGTCAGCGGTCTTATAGACTCCGTCCCCATAGGCAACGCTGCGTTGATTGTTGTTCTCCCCCGTGCCTACCCATACTACATTATGATTATTCGGGTCCATGGTCACGCAGCCAATCGAATAAGAGCCCTGTCTGTCGAAAATAGGTATAAAGGTCGTCCCGGCGTTTGTCGTTTTCCACACCCCGCCGGAAGACGTTGCTACATAATACTCACTGCTTTTTTTGGGATTGACGGCAAAATCCGATATCCGGCCAGAGGTTAAGGCGGGCCCGATCGACCTCAATTTCAGGCTGTTTAAGGACAAATCCGCTAACAAATCTTCTTGAGCTTTTCCTTTTTTGTCTTTAGCAAAAACGGTCAGAGAACTGATCAAGATCAAGCCCAGAAATACCAACACATAATGTTTCAAGTTTTGTTCTTTCATATTCCCTCCTTTTTAAACAAAATATGGAAATCCTCCTGAGTTTTCTTCTTGTAACAAAGTAAAAAATCAGTGTCAAGAAAAAGGTGTGTGAATATTTGAAGAAATTGGAAGAAGAGATATAATCACGGAGAATATTATGAAGAAAGCTCAAAATGCTATAGACTTCACCCCATCAAATGATTTTGATTGACATACCTGATAGATAAAAACCGATTCATAGGTTTTTTTATTTAAATCCGGCAGCTTTTCAATAAAA
>JAGLWV010000313.1 GCA_023133225.1 Candidatus Aminicenantota bacterium
AAAAGCTGGGGATCAGCCGAAACACAGTAAAGAAGTACATAGAGAATCAGGGATATCCTGAGGAGCGGAAAACCATCCAAAGGAAGAGCCTTCTGGATCCGTTCAATGACAACATCGCATTTTGGCTGAATGAAGATCTGGAATACACGGCCACCTGGATATACGACCGGCTCTGCAATATGGATTTTACCGGAAGCTATGAGATAGTAAAAAGAAAAGTGCATAAGATCAAGGCCGAAAGGCAGAGAGTCGCCTACATGCGCTTTGAGACGGAACCGGGCTTCCAGGCACAGGTGGACTTTGGCGCATTCCAGGTTGAAAACGCAGACGGTTCCATCCGGACCCTTTATCTTTTCACCATGATACTCGGCTATTCCAGGAAGATATACGGAGAGCTTATTGATCGCTGCGACCTTCCGAGTTTTCTCGACTGCCACATCCATGCTTTTGAGTATTTCGGCGGTGTTGCCGATGAGATCCTCTATGACCGGATGAAAAACGTCTATATCGGCAAAGTGGCCGGGAAGAAAAAATTTAATTCCACCCTCCTGGGCTTTGCCCTGCACTATGGTTTCAAGCCGGAAGTGGCTCCTGCCTATGCGGCCTGGGTCAAAGGCTATGGAAAGTCAATCGTTATGGAAAGTCCATCGCTTAATGTACTGTAAATACTAAGCCAAAACCGAATTTACTCTACATAATAATATGGCCGGTTATCTTCCTAGATTCTGTAACCATTGTAACAAGCCTGTATTTTGCTGCCATTCTGGCAGTTCATCTGCTACAATATCCGGATAGGCATTTTCCAGTGCTTTTCTTTTCAAACGACTGTCAGTCCTGGCATAAATTTCTGTTGTCTGAACATTGACGTGACCAAGTAGATCACGGATATAAATTAAATTCACACCAGATTGGAGCAAATGCATGGCTTTGCTATGGCGTAACATATGAGGTGAGATTGTATTCGGACAACAATCTGGAAATAACCTACTTTCTTCATTGAAATATTTATGGAGAATATAGGTTATTCCTGAACGTGTAAGCTTTTGACCTGCCCTGTTGCAAAACAGTGGGTATTCGTTACATTGTGGCAGGTTTAACCTGTTATCTTTTAGATATTGTTCGATTAATTTAGCCATCGGTTCCATGATGGGAACAATCCTGGTTTTGTTGCCTTTGCCTGTAATCTTTACAGTTGCCGGTTTATGTAACCTGATATTTGCCACTTTCAGGTCTGCAATTTCCTGTACCCTGGCACCACTGTCATATAAGAGGCTTAACAGAACAAGATCTCGTCTTCCTCTTTTTGTAGTTCTATCCGGCATATTCAACAGATTTTTTACAGCATCAAGGGTTAAATAATGGATCGATTTCTTTCCAGACTTTTTAATAGGTATCGCAAGAATCTGTTGGTATTGATACATTGCATGAGGTTTCTCTGACTGAAGGTGCTTAAAAAACGCATGGATGGCCGACAGCCTCTGATTTCTCGTTGAAACGCTACATTTTCTTTCTATTTCAATCCAGTTCAAAAAATCTCCGATTGTTTTCCTGTCCAATTGATTAAGTGTCAGTTTTTCCGCTGGAATATTTTTTTCAGCAGAACAATACCTAATCAAAATTGAAAATGTGTCCCGGTATGACTGTATCGTATTGCTGCTTGCGCCAACTTCACCGGGAAGATACTTTGATAGATAAACTGTAAGCGAATATGCAAAATCTGTTGGTTTCATTTTATGTTCACCTCCGGGAAAATATAGGCACATGTCCGGCTAACCGCATTGAGGATTTCCGGATATACTTCTGCCGTTAATCTCAAGTATCTTTCCGTTGCTTCTATAGAGGCATGGCCTAGATAAGTTGAAAGAATAGGTAAGGCACAGTAGAGCTCTATCTTTTGTCTCACCATGTGATTCAATGAATAAACTGCAAATGTGTGGCGAAAGTCATGCAGGCGTGGCCCCTTCCCTTTCCCCCCATGAGAGATACCGCTTCTCCATAGTATTTTCCGAAAGTTTTTATATACCGTACTAGAAGCAAAGGCGGTTTTATCGCGTTTCATAAAGAAATAGTCCCCAGGCGTAGAGACTGCATGCATTCTCAAAAAATATGTTCTCATATATCTGGTCAGCGAAGGTGACATGGGGATTAATCTATCTTTATTTAATTTTGAACCATGAATGGTGATAATTCCATGTTTCAAATCCACATCTTTAAGTTTCAGGGCTACCGCTTCAGATATCCTGAGCCCGCATCCATATAGCAACAGATAAATAGCAGGAAGTACCAGGTGTTTGTTGGAGAGTGGATGAGGTTTAATATTTTCGCATTCAGCAAAAAAGCGCCGCAGTTGTTCAGGAGTGAAGATATGAGGTACATAGGATTGTCGATTGATCTTTGCCCTGCGAACTGGAATATATGCATTATATCCAAGTTCGCTCAAGAACTTAGCGAACTGTCTTAAATTATTGATTCTGTTCCCCCATGTAGCCTCTCTCTCTGTCGGCCTTTTTTCTGTCCATGCATCAACTATTTCTTTTGTAAGGGCATGGTTTTTTATTGTAAATTTCATCGTAAATTTAGAAAAACGCTTTAAAATTTCTGCATCTGTGGTGTAATCAAACCCTAACGATTGTTTCAACTGGACAAACTGAATCATGAGCTCCCTGAAATTACCGACGAAGCCTTCAAAATTATATTGTTTAGAGCACATGAGCTTCACCTCCGTTCTCTGACTGGTTCCACGCAAATTCAGAAACGTCCAATGCGCAGTGCCACAAATGGGTTACATCAATTTTCAAATAAATTGATGTACTATCTGTGTTTGTATGCCCCAGAACCTCCGAAATAACCGGTAACGGAGTGTTTTCTTCTAAAAGAACACTTGCAAGACTGTGCCTTAGCGCGTGTGGGCCATGCTTTTTCCCATCGGGGACCTTAATTCCTGCCAGTTGCAAATATTGCCATACGATGCTGTGAAGTGTAGGTGGCATCAGAGGTGTTATGGGACATGTATGTCGCACGAAAATGGCAGGGCTTTCCGTTATTGGTCGGCCATTTTTCAAATAATCAATTATGGCTGAGCCAACTTCTGGCAGCAGGGGCAATATGGTTTTTTCCTGTGTTTTTCTTTGGGTAAATTCTATCTCATTATGTTCCCATTTGATGTTTCTGAATGACAATGCGCATATGTCGCCCGCTCGCATCCCAAGCCTTGATGCTAAAAGTAGTATGGCATAATCACGCCTTCCTTTCGGATTTCCGCGGTCAATACAGTTTAATAACTTCTGCACTTCTTCTTTACTGTATGCGGACGGTATTCTTGATGTCTTGTCAATCTTGATTTTAGGCACAACATATGTAAAATCTTTTTCCAGAATTTTTTCTTCATGCAGATAGCGGAACAGGGCTCTCAAGGAACCAAGCGTACAGTAAACAGTAGCATTTGATTTGCCAGCTAAAGTATTGATAAAACCCAAAATGTGACTGGTATCTAATTCAGAAATGTTGCCTAATTTCTTTTTTGACAGATATGCAGAAAATCTGCTCAAATACAATTCGTCCGATATTAAAGTTTTCTCGGATATGCCGTATTGCCTTCGTGATGCAATAAAACCATTAAAGGCGTTTTTTACAACATAGTAGTACTCCTTGCCAATAGTTACTTTCTTGGAAAGTACGATACCATGTAACTGATACTCCCCAAGCATATTTATAGCTCTTACTTTTATCCCTTTAGAAGAACTCAGATGCTTGAATACGGTGATACCATATTCGTCTTCCAGAAAATTCAGACCGATCTTCATGTCGAAGTGTTTCAAGTCTCTTTTTTCCATGTAGCGTACAAGGGTTGCCCAAATGGATTCATAAAGATTTACCCTTTGTTCTTTGTACTTTACAAGGAAAAGTTCCACTCTGACAGCTTCGATTAGGTCGTTTACAGGTAATAATTTTTGATTCACGGTTTTCCTCCAATCTTGTTGATGGTTAAATTTACCACCTTAAGATTGAAGGATTATGTGAAGCAATTCAAGCATAATATCTTTATTTTCAATGTATTAGAAGTTGAACTCTACATAACGATTGACTTTCCATAGCCCTGATTATGTACAGCTACACATAACAAAGGGAAGGTGGAGAGACCATACAATTTTATCCGTGAAGGCTTCTGGCGGGGCTACGGATTTATCTGCCGCGCTACGGCCAACAGAGACCTTATCAGATGGCTTGAGAAAAAAGATGAACGTGTCCATGGGACAACCCATGAGGTTGTCTCTCTTCGTTTTAAACGAGAGCGGCCTCATTTAACCATGCTGCCTCCCAATGCCTTTGACACTTCTTACAGGGTTTATCGAAAAGTTTACAAGGACTGCACCGTCCGGTTTGAT
>JAGLWV010000314.1 GCA_023133225.1 Candidatus Aminicenantota bacterium
GGGCTTTACGGCTTTGTCTGGTAATTATGAATGAATTATCAACTGATTCCCCGTACTTAGTTGGAGAGCCATCACGTACTGAGGAAGCGCTACAAGCATGGCAAACAATATCATCACTATGCACTGATTTGCTCTCAGGCAATATAGGAGAAAATATAGGAGAAAACTTGCAAAATCTGCAAAACTACGTTATTGAAGCAGAAACAAATTATATAGCTTTACTAGAATCAGGCTTTTCTGATCGCTATGAAGCGAATATGGAATATTTATCAGCATTAAAAGAAAGTATTATTGCTTTTAAAGAACTGGCAGAGATTTCATAGATGTCTTTGCTAGCCTTTTTATCACTCGTTTAGTGTGCTTATTTGTTAGAGGAGAAGAAGGTCGAGGAGTATAATAAGGAAGTATGCTTTGGGAATAGAAATCAAACGACCAAAGCCCAACATGAATTGCCTTAAAAGTATCAAGATATTTTAAAGCTAATGTTATTTTATTAGAAGGTAATACAAGAATAGCTGAATTTGCAAAATAACGATATCTGTGTGTTTGAGTAAGTCCTTTGCGCCAGTTATTAAGTTTTATTTCAAATGCCCTTACTGTAGGATTATAAATCTTCATAAAGTCATCAATGGTTAATAGATTTTTATTCCGCCGCTGATTTGAATCCCATGTAACCGCTACTATATCGGCGATTCCAAATCCATTAACTGCTATTTGACGTGCACATACTATACTCTTTTTTTTAGTTTTATGATGAATGGCAGTATGATTTCCAAGGTATGTCCTTGCAAATTTGAGAGTAAAACGTGCTTCCTCAGTCATCCCATGAAGTTTTCTTCCAGGAAGATTTCGTTCAGGTTCATAGAATTTTAATTTTGGGATAAGTTTTGAAGAGGATGTAATCACATTAATAGATTAGTTAAATTCGAAAAGTAAATCTAGTATTTATTTCACTTCTGTCCCAACGTTGAATTTTAATTTACCTGTAACTCAACTAATATCAATATATTGAAGCTTCAAATGGATGTTATCGATTTGAAATTAATTTTATACTTTGGTTGGGTCGTATTTCTGTAGTCACGGGAGTGGGGGAGAGGCATCTTTATCCGTCATATTGGCTTAGAAGCCCGATTTAAGGGGAAAATTGAAGCTTTAAGAGTAATTTATGCGATTAATTCAAACCTGACTCTTTTATTCTGTATTCAATAGCGCGGTCTGAGCCCAATATACAATATACATTGTTAGCTAGCGTCTTCGGGCGAGATCCACGTAAACGGTCCAGATGAACAACTTGGGAGGAAGCCAGGACTGCCCTTGGCTGTAGAGACCCGCTAACGGATCTGCCTCTACAGTCTCCTCAAGTGTCTTGCCTTCCTTGATCAGCGTGGCGATGCGGTCTCGACCCACCCCAAGCATTTGTCGATACTTGCGCAGTCCCTCACGGTTCGACAATGGGCCGTGTCCTGCCACTACCTTGGTGTTTTCATCAATGAGATCGATCAGGCCGTCAAGAGCCGAGATCAGACCATCGATCGTCCCGCCGTTGTAGGAATCGAGAATGGGGAAGCCGTTGGACAGATACAGATCCCCGGTGTGAAGCACATTCCGGTCCCGTACGAACACAGCGACATCTGCGTCCGAGTGGGCGTTGGGGAAATGAATGACCTCGATCTTATGGCCATTGAAGTGGACTGTTAGAGTACGGTCGAAGGTCAATGTGGGAAGAGCCACATCTGGGTAGGGTGGGATAACCGGGTAACTCACACCGAGGGTCTCCGGGATCTGCCACTCGGTCATCATTCGGCGGCGCGCGTGGTCATGGGCGATGATCATCGTTCCATCCACACCTAGAGCCTGATTGGCACCCACATGGTCGAAATGGAAGTGGGTATTGATGGCAATCCTAATCGGACCCGACACGAGCTTGGCGATCTCTTCCTTTAGGATCTCGCGGTTCCTGCTTGATCCGTTGTCGATGATCAGGACACCTTCGGGCCCGGTTACTACCACCACATTGCAACTAAGCCCCGGAAGGAAATGCACATCCTCGGCTATCTCGATCGAATTCGCCCTGACCGCTGTCACATCTTGAGCGACTGCAGACGTAGCGATGATCAAGACGAGAACCAGTATTGTGTGATGTATGCATCGGAACGATACCATTTGTTTCCTCCTCAGATCATAAAGCTAGCTAACGTGTTGGAATAACCCGCTGGTGTCACGAGCGCAGCGAGTGTACACCAGTCGGTGTTCATTCCTTGGTTAGACATTTCTTCGTATTACACACCATTCATATGTCCGGCCAGCCTCTTGCAGCCCTGAAATAAGAGCCTCGCAAGGTCTTGAACATCAGCTTGCCGAATTGGAAATTCACTCCCAACCGCCATTTCTCGGTCAATTCCGAGAAATGGCACAGTGCACCGTGACTTCTCGTTTCTACCGATTCGCTTAAAAAAATCCTCGTCCACAAGGGTACCCCTATGGGTCCACAGATGTCGAAGTTCCAAAGGGATCTTTGTCGCCTCCTTAACGGATGAAACCGTATCTCGACAGCCGACAACTTTGAAGGCCTTTAGGTATGAATCGCAATCCCCCCTGTTCAACCGTACATATGATACGAAAAGATTCATATCCTTGCGTTTATCCCACAACCGAACACAACAATCATCATAAAGGTCCTCAAGGAAAAACTCGAAGTTTTCGACGAGCTGAGAAATTGAGTGCCTTATGATGTCTTTCTTGTGGGCAGTCAAATTGTCGATTGCGCTGGAGTCGGCAGGGATAGAACCAAGATTGGTATCCTCTCCTGTAAGCTCGTCCTTGTAGGTTATGTCGAGCGTCTGCTTGGGGCCTGGGGGAGTGGCGCTGAAAGAGTTTCTTAAAAAGACAATGGCTGTAGTGTTCGAGATGAGAGAAAGCTTGAAATAAGTTAAGATCTTCTCCTGGCGTTCCTCAAAGCTTGCCAGCGGCTGAATTTCACTCACTTAACTTTTCCTTCTTGATGCCTAACATATATTCTGTGCTGGTTCATCTCTCAAATTTCGCTGCGAGCTTTGAGGCGACATCAGGGGGGATTCCAGGGCACACCTTGACGATCGCGGTCTCACAGATCTGGCAGAGCGTGGGCTGCGCATCGCGCAGGGCTTTGATTGCATCGGGATTCAGCTCAAGCATCTGCTCAACCAAATCCCTCGCTTGTTGATACGACTGGCATGCGGGCTTGCTCCAGTCGATTCCGGAATGGGGCCAGTCAGCAGGGTAGTGGTTCACCATGTACCATGTCTGGAAATGGGTCGCGAGACCCTCTTCGAGCACGTTGGCATTCCTCCCTCCGGTGGGGGACAGGAGGTGGATCGACTCGTGGGCGAGTTGGAAGCAGGCCCTGTCCGGCTCGCGCAGGCATTGACTCCCCAGTTGAATGACGATGTTACGGCAGTTGCGCGGAAACCAGCACTGTGGCACGTCGTCCACGAACTCCACGCCGAGGATGGTGTAGGATCTGTCTCGCGGGCCGAAGCGCGACTCAGCCAGACAGAGCATGTGGCCAAGTTGGGATGCAAGGGTCCACGTATAGCCATCTCCGCTCCGCAAAGGCTTCGTGTGAACAAGTTGTCGTGCGATGTCAGTCATCTTCCTTGCACAGAACATATATTATACAGCCGTTTTGTTTGTGCAAATACGGCATTTAGCGCAGTCTATTGTGTTATCCTGTTCTAACGAAACAAAGAATAACTTATTGAATATAGTCCGTTTTGACGCAACCATCCACTTTTTGCCCTTTACGTTATGCAGCAAATATCGCTGCCTAAACGGTTAATACCAGTATTATCGGTCAAAGTCAATATTGGTTTTGAAATTTGTCAACATATGGAAAGGATGCATTATTCACTTAAAGACTTTTTTCTTTGAATAAGTCCATAAAACTTTGAAGGATTCTATGTTAGTGCTGAATCTTTGCTTTTATATCAGAACTTCATGGTATTTTGACTTCTTATTTTTTCAATGATATAAATTGAAGAAAGGTGGATAAGAATTAAGGATTAAACTTATAAAATAAGCAAAATGGAAACATAATCTAAAGAAATGATAAAAGCATACCTAAAGAGTATTCTTGAAATAAGCAAAAGAGGAGATGCACGAGAAGAGAGCTACTATTCAACTCTCGAGAAGCTTCTTACAAATTGTGCAGATTATTTAGGCAAAACAAAAATCCACATTACAAGTTTACCTAAAAAAACTGAGGCAGGAAATCCTGATTTTAGAATATGGGATGGAAGACAACACATAGTTGGATATATTGAAGCAAAAGCTCCAACAATAGAAAATTTAGATTTAATAGAAAATTCAGAGCAATTAAAACGCTATCTGCATACCTTTCCCAACTTGATATTAAATAATTTTTTTGAGTTCAGACTTTACCGCAACGAAACTTTGATAAATAAAGTTCTTATCGGAAGGCCTTTTATTATACATAAGCTTAAAACTGCCCCACCAGTTGAAAATGAATCCGATTTTTTTAAACTGCTTGAGAGATTTTTCTCATTTTCTCTTCCCAAAGTTTATAATGCCAAGACGCTTGCAATAGAGTTAGCAAAAAGAACACGCTTCTTGAAGGATGAGGTAATTGAAGAGGAGTTAAAAGAAGAAGGAACAACAGCCAAAGATTTTATTTCGGGATTTTATGAGGCATTCAAGAAATATCTCATAGGTGGTCTATCAAAAGAAGAATTTGCTGACCTTTATTCGCAAACTATTTCATATGGACTTTTTGCAGCTCGTACTCGCACAGAGAACGAATTTAATAGAAAACTTGCATATGACAGCATCCCTCACACTATTGGAATTTTAAGAGATGTCTTTGAGTTTATTTCTCTTGGAAAGCTCCCTCTCCAGATGGAATGGATTATTGATGATATTTCAGAGGTCTTAGCCGTTACTGATGTAAAAAAAATTCTTCATCAGTTTTTTCATGAAGGGAAAGGAAAAGACCCTATCGTCCATTTTTATGAAACGTTTTTAGCTGAATATAACCCACAAACAAGAGAGAAGAGAGGAGTTTATTATACTCCGGAACCAGTAGTCTCCTATATTGTTCGTTCCTTACATAGCATTTTGAAGGAGCGTTTTAATAGAGCTGATGGATTTGCAAGTGATTCAGTAACAGTTCTTGATCCTGCAGCAGGAACATTAACCTTTTTGGCTGAGGTTGCCAAGTTGGCAGTAAAGGAATTTGTCTCCAAATATGGAGATGGAGGAAAAGAAAATTTTATAAGAGAGCATATACTCCAGAATTTATATGCATTTGAACTGATGATGGCTCCTTATGCTGTAGGCCACTTAAAGATGTCTTTCCTCTTGGAAGAATTAGGTTATAAACTCAAAGGAGATGATCGATTTAAGCTCTATCTCACTAACACTTTGGAGATGGAAGAACTTGCCCAAACTGAACTCCCGGGTATGGCATCGCTTTCCGAGGAATCTCATTTAGCTAGCAGAGTCAAGAAGGATCAGCCTATTCTGGTAATACTCGGCAATCCACCTTATTCAGGACATTCTGCAAATGTAAGCGAAAAATATGTTACGAGAACACAAAATGGAAGAGAAAAAAGACAGAAAATTAAAACCTGGATAGGAGAACTTATTGATGATTATAAATTTGTTGATGGGAAGCCTCTAGGAGAAAAAAATCCAAAATGGCTGCAGGATGATTATGTAAAATTCATCCGTTTTTCCCAGTGGAAGATTGACCAGGTAGGGGAGGGAATTTTAGGCTTTATCACCAATCACAGTTATCTTGATAATCCGACATTTAGAGGCATGCGGCAGTCTTTAATGAACAGTTTCGATCAGATTTATATTTTAGACTTACACGGTAATAGCCTGAAAAAAGAAAAATGCCCTGACGGTTCAAAAGATGAAAATGTTTTTGACATTCAACAGGGTGTAGCTATAGCTCTATGCCTGAAGAAGAAAGGTGTTAAGAAAAAATGCATGGTATATCATTCAGAAATTTGGGGATTAAGAGAGAAGAAAAATGATTGGCTTTCAAAGAATGATATAAAAAGAACTTCTAAAAAAAAGTTATCGCCAAAATCTGATTTTTATCTTTTTATTCCCAGAGATGAAGATCTTTATGAACATTACAGAAATTACATTTCTATAAAAGAAATATTCAATTCAAATTGTTTAGGTATTCAAACTCATCGTGATAATTTTGTCATTGATTTTAATGAAAATTTCTTAAAAAGAAAAATTCAGATGCTAAAAAATCCTTCAATGCCAGACGAAATGATTATAAAAACATTTGATCTTAAGGAAAACATAAGGAATAAAACATTATCCGAAGTTAGAAAAGAATTAAATAGAGATGATAAATGGGAGAGCTGTTTTAAAAGAATTTTATATAGACCATTTGATATCAGACATGTCTTTTACTCTAAATTGTTAATAGACAGGCCTCGATTTGAAATAATGCGTCATATGATAAAAAAAAATATAAGCTTGCTTTTGCCTAGAAGATCTTATAGTTGGCATCATGCTTTTGTTGCGCAAAATTTTGCTGTTGATGTAGCAATATCCGCTTCTTCTCGAGAAGCAAATTATTTATTTCCCCTTTATCTCTATCCGCAATCGGATAAAAAAGACCTTTTTAGTCGTACAAAAAAGTTAGATAAGAAGCAACCAAATATTAGCTCTAATATTTTTGCTTCTGTTTTAAACGTCTATCAAAAAGAACCATTGCCAGAAGAGATCTTCTATTATATTTATGCAATCCTTTATTCAAATATTTACAGGACAAAATACGCTGAATTCCTAAAAATAGATTTCCCGAGAATTCCTTTTACAAAGAATTATAGCCTGTTTATCAAAATGGCAAAATATGGGCAAGAGCTTGCTGAAATGCATCTTTTAAAATCAAAAGAGCTTGATCCTCCAATTTCTAAATTCCAGGGTAAAGGTGATAACAAGATTGAAAAATTGATATATAATGAGAAAGAAAAGAGGCTATATTTTAATCTAAACCAATATTTTGAAGGAATTACAGAAGAAATTTGGCACTATCAAATTGGCGGTTATCAAATCTGCAGTAAATGGCTGAAGGATAGAAAAGGAAGGATTTTATCCCTTAGGGATATAAAGCACTTTTGTAGAGTTATTACGGCATTGAAAAGAACTCTAGAAATACAAAAAGAGATAGATAAACTTTATCCAAAAATTGAACAACGAGTTATTGAATTTTAGAATAATTTGACCTTGAAGCTTAGAAAAACTGCTAGGCAATATTCCTATCCATGTTGCGCTGATGCTGATAGTCTTGGTTTAATTTCCTCTAAGCTAGAACACAAAATTAGAGATGGATTGCAATATAACATGGATATTGATAGGATATCATTGCTTTTTAGGTTAACTAGGGATCGTTAATCTAAACGGTTTTTAAATATATTTTTCTCAAAATGATGTTAGCAACATAATGATTTATTAAAGCCAGACGATTTCGAAAGAGAGATAAAGAATGTTGCTTGAACCAGAGCAAGAGCAACTTTTAATCGAACTTGTAGAGGCAGAAAAGTCCGTTCCCAGGGAGAAACGCCAGCCTTTTTACGTAGTCGCCGAGGCAAGAAAAACGAGTCTGACACTCATACATCCTGCAATTCCAAATGATGCACCCGGAGTATTTGAAGGCGACTTAGATACTCTTCAGCTAAAAGGCCTTATTTCAGCCAAATGTGGTCGCTATGGACTGGAATCTTTCTTTATCACCCCTGAAGGATTCCAAGTGTATCGCCAAATCAAGCAGAGGATCGCAGATCCTATTGAAAGGACTCAAACTGCTGTACGAGACTACCTGTCAGCCCACGCTTTCTCCGGCCGATATCCAAGCGCATACAAAAAATGGTCAGAAGCTGAAAGCCTTCTCTGGGCCAATGAATCTCAAGCCAATTTTACTACAATCGGACACCTTGTCAGAGAAGCAATGCAGGAATTCGCAGAAGCTTTAGTAAAGCGTTCAAATGTTCCTTATGTTCCTACAGATAAGGCCAAGACTGTGGCTAGGATTCGCGCTGTTTTGGAAGAGAGAAAGGATCAGTTAGGGAATACCGTTGGACCATTTCTTAATGCTCTTCTGGCTTATTGGGGAACGGTTTCTGACCTGGCACAACGTCAAGTGCATGGTGGGCAGAAACAGAGTTCTCAATTGAATTGGCCCGACGCAAAAAGGGTAGTTTTTCAATCAGCTATTGTAATGTTCGAAATAGACAATTCATTGTCAAAATAGCGCAAGATCGGAAAACAATGTGCAGTAGCGGATTTGGAAAATGCTTTGCGTTTTGTAAACACAATAAGCACTGCCATTATGCATGAATTTTTTTTATTAAAACTATGAAAATAGCTATTATCGGATGGGGCTCATTAATTTGGGACCCACGAGAATTGCCTAGAGAAGGCGTTTGGCAAGAAGATGGTCCAATAATAAAAATTGAATTTTCTCGTGTATCACGGGATTGTAGACTCACCTTAGTTGTCGATGAAAACAATGGCCTAAAAACTAAAACTCGATTCGCTTTTAGCCCGCGAAGTGACATTGAAGACGCTATAAATGATCTAAAAATTAGAGAGGGAACTGTAAAAAAATGGATTGGCTATGTAGATATTAAACATGATCAAAATTCTTTAAACTACCATCCTAATCAGGTTAACATTCACGAAGATCTTAAAAATTGGTGCAGAGATAAAAGTATTGATGCCGCTGTTTGGACTGCTCTGCTCTCAAATTTTTTCGAAGAAACAAAACTTAAATTCTCTGTCCATAATGCACTTAAATATATAGAATCTTTATCCAAAAGTGCAAATAAGAATGCTTTGAAATACATTCAAAATGCATCTTCTGATATCTTAACACCTTTAAGATCAAAGCTAATAGCACTAAAATTAATTGAATGACTTCTGTTACGATACAAACGGGCCCGCGATGTCTAGGCAATATCCAGGCTTGTGCAGTGAAGATATTTGGGAAACAATGGCATTGTTTTTTCGGGATTTACGTTGATACATAGGGATAATCTCGATGAAAATTATAATGTTTCTGAGGGGGGTGCCTAAAACCTTGCATTTTGTCCTTGGATTTCCCTGCCATATTAACATATAATTGTAGCAATATCAATAACTTATTGAATATTTTTTGACTTTAGCAAACTAATAAGACTCATTCAGAATATCAATTGCAGGATATATTCATTGCTATTTGATTTAAAAAATATTAAGATAATCCGGGATTTAGGCTAGTTGCTGGATGGGAAAAATCAATAGAATTATTCATCTATATTTTTATATTTTCAAGGAGTATGATTTCTCCAGGTTATTAGGTTTTATTAAATAGGGGAGTATATTCACTATGGAATATAAATTAAGCCCATCTGACCTCACATTTCTATATGATGGGTGTATGATCAATTTGCATTGAAACAAAAATAATATTACGTGAAAAAACTCTCACAAAAGCTCGACATGGTGATACTGGGAAACCTTACTTTGAATCCATTGCTAGTGACGATTTGTATAGGAAGTCGTGTAAATGGATGCTACTTGAACGCATAATAGATAGAGAAAAGGATTTTTATAAGGAAGTAATTTCTGATCCAAAAACGGGCAAGATAATAAGAAAATGCGAAGAACCTCTAAGTCAACATATCGATTATGGTTCCGCTCGTCAAAAGAAAAATTAATTTATCTAAAACGGGGGACATAATATCCATTTCTTAAATATGAATTAAGGAAATGGGAATTTTATCCCTATATATTCCAAGAATAGGAGACGGTTGATGTACCTAAAATCAATAAATATTAAATCATTTCGTTGCATCAGGAATCTGACAATAGAATTTCATAAGGGGGTCAACATCCTTATAGGAGAGAATAATACAGGGAAAACTGCAATTCTAGATGCCATGAGACTATGTTTGGGTTTCGGACTTGAAAGACGAGAGCTTTATTTTCAAATTGAAGATTTTCATATAGATAATAGTGGAGTTCAATGCAATATTGCAGAATTTCATCTGGTATTTTCAGAATTAACTTCAAGGCAGCAAGGAATTTTCATCGAGATGCTTTCAATTTCTGAGGATGGAAATCCTGAACTGGCGCTACATGTTCAGTTCTTTTATGACATGGAAAAAGATCGAATGAGAGTAAAATATTGGGGTGGAGAAAATGAAGGGCAGGATATACCTCATCAAATTCTAGAGCTTTTATATTACACTCATTTAGGTGCATTAAGGGATGCAACGCACGACTTAGCTCCTGGCAGAGGCAATAGAATTAGTCAACTTTTTTTAAAACTTGTCGCAAATGAAGAACAAAGGCAGCAACTATCCAACAATATGAATAACATCATAAAAAATGCTACCAACTGGAGAGATTTGCTTAATAGGGGAAAGAGAAAAATAATGGATCATCTGGAAAGGGTGGTACTAAAAAATGAAGATAGCAACATAGAAATCGATTTTGTAGAGGCTACTTTCAGAAAGATTGTTGAGAATTTGAAAATTTACATTCCAGTGCAAGCAATTTCGGACGATGAACTTGAGAAAGAAGGTTCTGAGGAAGGGGAAAATATCAATTTTGATATTTCACAGAATGGACTTGGATATAATAATCTGATTTATGTTGCTACAGTATTAGGTGATTTATTAGAAAGGAGAATTAGTAGGCCTGATTCCTTTATTTCATTACTTATAGAAGAACCGGAGGCACATTTACATCCACAGTGGCAAAATATTTTATTCAGCTATCTACAGGAAATTGAAACAAAGGGTATGCAAGTATTCATTACTTCTCATTCTCCTACAATAACAGCTAAGACAGATATTAATTCTATAATTGTACTAACTAGATCAGACGATAATATTAAATCGATGCCTCTCAGGTCAATCGATATTTCTGATAAGCACAAAAAATACTTGCAGCGTTTCCTTGATGTAACTAAATGCCAATTGTTTTTCGCAAAATCTGTTATTCTCGTCGAGGGCATTTCGGAATCAATTCTTATGCCTAGTTTCGCTAAAATAATTGGTGATGCATACAACCTGGAAAAAAATGCGGTTGAAGTTGTCAACATTAATGGGGTGGCTTTCGAACCGTTCGCAAAATTATTTAATAAAGAAAATGAAAGAAAACGAATAAATATCAAATGTTCTATAGTAACGGATGATGACCGGGACGAAGGAGAAGTTTCTTCTCGCGCTGCGAAAGCATTAGAACTAAAAAGAGGAATGGTAGAAGTATATTTGGCAAGGAAAACTTTTGAGTATGAACTGTATTTAGAAAATGAATTTTTGATTAAAACGGCATATGCAGAAATACATACACAAACAAATCTTGACTTTGAGGGACAAAGTATTGAAGAACGTGCAGAACAATTTATTGAAAAGCTTAATAGTAATAGGGACAAAGCCGTTTTTGCTCAACACTTAGCAAACAAAATTGAGGAAGACTCCGATTTCAAGTTGAATTTTAAATTGCCTGAATATATTGAAAACGCTATAAAATGGGCTGTATCAAGAAATGAGCAAGATACCAACTAACGAACAGAATATTATAATAAATGAAAAATCAGGGCGCTTTGCTGTCCGTGCGTGCCCTGGCAGTGGAAAGACATTCTCGGTTGCAGCAAGACTTAATCGTTTTTTAAAAAAATGGGAACATGCACACCAAGGAATAGCCACAATTTCATTTACTAATGTTGCATGGAAAGAAATTGAAAAATACTTACAGTCAGATTTTGGTGTTGAGTTTCCTGGATATCCTCACTTTCTCAGAACCATAGACAGCTTTATAAATACATATATATTTCTGCCTTTTGCTCATCTAGTAATGGGTTGCCAAGAGAGGCCCGTATTATGTGGTCCTCCTATTGACAACTACGAGCCTATAGGTCATCCTCCATATTTTTGGAATAGCTACCAGTGCTATAGAAGATGCAAATTAAATGATTTCTCTTTCAATAGCAATGATGAATTTATCAAAATAAAAAAAAACACTGTTATCACTGAATGTCGGTATAACCAACATATGCCATGTTTAACATATAAAAAGAGATTTAATGAGTCTGGATATGCTACACAGCACGACGCTAATTATTTCGCCTTGCAAGTTGTTAAAAAGTATCCAAGCATTGCGGAAGCTTTAGCTATTCGTTTTCCTGTAATTATGATCGACGAAGCACAAGATACTTCAAGTGTTCAAATGGAAATTATTAATTCGCTGATTAATAAGGGATTAAAAGAATTAATGTTGATCGGTGATCCTGACCAGGCGATCTATGAGTGGAGAACAGCTGAACCAGCTCTTTTTATCCAAAAATTTGAGGAATGGGTAGATAATTCAACAGAACTACATGAAAATAAGCGTAGTTCTCAGAAGATATGTGATTTTGTGTCTGTAATTTCTTCTTATGAGAATATGTCTGCGTCCAATGAAGAAGTAGCAGCTTTTGAACAAGCTCCTGAAATATGGGAATACCAGAATGAAGATGAATTGCAAGAATTAAAAGAAAAATTTATTGAACATTGCAAAGAATTGGGAATTAAAGAGAAGGATATTGCGATTTTAACTAGAGGAAGAGAAATATTAAACAAAATAGTTGCAGGTACGGAAACAACATATGGTATCAGTCCTTGGAAGGATGGATCGGACGAAGACAAAAGGCTTTCATACCTTACGATAGGGCTCGCAAAAAGCAGATATCTTTATGACAAAGGAAACTACAAAAATGCATTAAAATATCTTGAGAGAGAATACTGGAAATGGTTGTATAATCAATCAATATGTAAACCAAGCGATCTAAGAGAAAAATATGAAGAAGTTGGGCTATCAAATTGGCGAAGTGATTTGTTTGAGATGATAGTATCTATGCCAAAATCAGACTGTAGTTTATCACAATGGATTTTAGATGCGAATAACAAAATTCAAAGTTTCGATAATTTAAAGAATGTAGAATTGAAAATAAAAAGGAATTCTAGGAGTTGCAATTATTCTAACCTTACATTTGATGAAACTTTTGGCCGAAAACAATTATCCTCAAACGTTGATGAATGCTTTTTGGGAACTGTACATTCAGCGAAGGGTGAAACATTTGAGGCTGTCATGCTCGTTATAAAAAAGAATGATGGGAACCGAAAAAAATATTCCAATACTTTAGAAGAAAATATCAAGGATTATGAGGAATTACGAATTATTTATGTTGGAATGACAAGGCCATGCAGAGTTCTTGTACTTGTAGTGCCATCACAGTCGGTTAATATATGGAAAACAAAATTTAATATTAAGTAAATATTTTTCCACAATTGCATAAAAGTTGTGCATTTGAGTTATCCACAGGGTGAGGAAAATCCCATCTTATTTGTTATTAGATACTTATATATACCCTAAATACTGTGTCGCATAATGGTTATTATGTCAACTAATATTAAAAAAAAGATTATTTCTTATCAAACCTTAATTTCATCAATATATCTTCTAAAATCTCAATTATTTCCTCAGTAGTCACTTTA
>JAGLWV010000315.1 GCA_023133225.1 Candidatus Aminicenantota bacterium
AAAATGGTATAAGAAAAAAAGGGGAAAAAAGGGGGACAGAAAAGGGAAAAAAGGGGACATAAAAAAGGGGACAGGAAAAAAAAGGGACAGGCTAAAAAAAGGGGACAGGCTACTTTTTTCTCAAAAAGTTGCCTGTCCCCTTTTTCTTTCATTGCTTGACCCATTGAAAAAGCATGATAATATGCGTGTATCATACTATTAAATAAAAGTATCGGCAGTTTTTATAAATAATTCAGTAAACTTGTTTTATATGTTATTACTCAATGATAAAATAGCAGAGAGAATTTCCACTGCTTTAAATACAGACTAAAAGGAAAATAAAATGAAAAAAGGATTTTGGTTTCTTAAGTCAGTGATTATACTGGTGCTGATTTGTCTGGCCCTGGCATTTGTATCCTGTAGCCGGACAGATGAGGCAGGAATTATCAAGGAGACAAAGAAGCAGAACGATGAACGGATGGATTGGTGGCGCCAGGCTCGATTCGGCATGTTCATTCACTGGGGATTGTATGCCGTGCCCGCAGGTGAATGGAAGGGAGAAACAAACCATGCTGAATGGATACTCACCACTGCCCAGATTCCTGTGAAGGAGTATGAAAAATTCACCTTTCAGTTTAATCCGGTTAAATTCGATGCCAGACAGTGGGTAAAAGTGGCTAAAGATGCGGGAATGAAGTACATCGTCATCACCAGTAAACACCACGACGGTTTCAGTTTGTTCGATTCAAAGCATACGGATTATGACGTTGTAGACGCCACACCCTTTAAGCGGGACATCCTCAAGGAGCTTTCGGACGAATGCCGGAAACAGGGAATTAAGATGTGCTGGTATCACTCGATCATGGACTGGCACCATCCGGATTATCTGCCGAGGCGCGGGTGGGAAAAGCGCTCTGCGGAAGGAGCCGACTACAGCCGTTACATCGAATATATGAAGAGCCAGGTAAAAGAGCTGGTGGCAAACTACGGCGATATCGGCGTTTTATGGTTTGACGGCGAATGGGAAAGCACCTGGGACCACGAGAAAGGGGCTGACTTATATAAGTATGTCCGCTCCCTGCAGCCCAGCATCATCATCAACAACCGTGTGGGTAAGGGACGTGCAGGAATGGCGGGAACCTTTAATCCCGAAACATCTTCAGGAGACTTCGGCACGCCTGAACAGGAAATCCCAGCAACCGGACTTGGATACGACTGGGAGACATGCATGACGATGAATGACCATTGGGGCTACAACAAAAACGACCACAACTGGAAATCGAAAGAAGACCTGATTCGCAAACTGGTCGATATTGCCAGCAAGGGCGGTAACTTCCTGCTGAATGTAGGCCCGACAGCCGAAGGCCTTTTTCCGGAGCCAAGCATAGAGCGGCTGGCAGCGATGGGCAAATGGATGAAGCTCAACAGCGGAAGTATCTACGGCACATCTGCCAGTCTGTTTGAAAAACTGGATTGGGGAAGGAGCACGACCAAACCTGGGAAAATATACCTTCATGTGTTTGACTGGCCTGAGGACGGCAAACTCAGGGTGCCCGGTTTGGTCAGCAAAGCTGAATCGGCATATCTTTTAGCTGATGCAGATAGAATCTTGAATGTAGAGTATATGAATGGCTATGCAGTGATCTCGATGCCAAAAAATGCTCCTGATCCAATAGTGTCGGTTGCCGTACTGGAATTCAAAGAAGAGCCGGAGGTTGTCAGATCACCGGTGATCAGTGCTGAAAGGGAGATCTTTATCAACCAGCATGAGATTGAACTATCCAGTAATCTTAACGGAGTGAAAATCCGATACACGCTCGATGGAAGCGATCCAAGCCCTGATTCGTCCCTTTACGGAAAAGCGATAGAGCTTGAGAGAACGACAACGGTCAAATGCCAGGTCTTTCGTGCAGGGCAGGCTATAAGCGGAGTCGTTGAAAGAACGTTCAGGAAAGTTACCCCTCGGGTTTCAGAAAAAAATGTAAATCTGGCATCGGGGCTGAACTATTCCTATTATCATGGCAACTGGGAAAAACTACCGGATTTCGGTAGGCTTGAACCGGTCGCTTCAGGTGAGGTTGGTCATTTTGATATCAGTCCCAAAAAGCAAAAAGAATATTTTGCATTCAAGTTCACAGGATTTTTCACCGCACCCAAAGACGGTGTTTATGAGTTTTTTCTGACTTCAGATGACGGCAGCCGTTTATTCATCGG
>JAGLWV010000316.1 GCA_023133225.1 Candidatus Aminicenantota bacterium
TTATTAAGCCAGGACTCAGCACAGACCAAAAAAAGGACATCGATGACCAGATAAGGCGTTGTGAAGAACAACTCGAATCCCTTAAGAGAGAAATAAGAATATCGAGCCCGGCCTATGCAGGCATCAAGGATCCTCAGATCATTTCTCTTGAACAAACTCAAAAACAACTACTCGACAATAAAACGGCTTTTTTTGAATACAGCATAGGGAAAAGAAGTTCCTATGCTTTTGTGATCACAAAAAGAAAATTGAAAATATTTCCTCTGCCTCCCGCAAAAATAATTCAGACTCAGGTGAAGCAATATTTGAAGGCCCTCACAGATAAGGAAAACCGTGATTTCAAGCTGGGCTATGAGCTCTTTAGTACGCTTATCTTTCCTGGCCTGGAAGAAAAAATCGATACATTAATTTTCATTCCGGACGATATCCTTCATTATTTACCCTTTGAAACGCTTCTAAGCCAAAAGAATACACAGAGATGGCTGATTAAGGATTATGAGATAGCATATGCACCTTCCATATCCTCCCTTCATGAAATAATCCAGCGTGAACAATTAAACGGATTTAAACCTCAAAAAGATTTCCTTGCATTCGGTGATCCTTTCTTCGGCTCCAATGAAGATGAAGGGAACGGAGAGAATAATTTAAAATATTCGAGCGCCGCTGATACTTTTACTTTTCTCAGGCTGAAGTACAGTGGCCTGGAAATTGAAAAAATAGCGGCCCTTTTTAAAAAGCCAAAAATAAATATATTCAAAAGAGAAAAAGCAACAGAGGAACAACTCAAAAAACTTAACCTCACTGATTATAATATTATTCACTTTGCCACCCACAGCATCATCGATGATAAAAAACCCGCCCGGTCTTCAATTGTTCTCTCCATAGATGAAACCTCTGTTGAAGACGGGCTTCTTCAAATGAGAGAAATATTCAATCTAAAACTCAATGCCGCTCTCGTTACCCTCTCTGCCTGTCAAACAGGCCTCGGCCAACTTATCAAAGGAGAGGGAATAGAGGGCTTAAGCAGAGCTTTCTTCTATGCTGGGGCTTCCTCTGTACTCATCAGTTTGTGGCCCGTGCATGACCAGGCAAGCTCTCAGTTTATGGAAAGGTTTTATTCTCATCTTCGCTCATCGAATTCAATCATAAACTCTTTACGGAAAACCAAGCTTGAAATGATAGGCTCTGATGTGCTTTCTCATCCCTATTACTGGGCCGGATTCGTGGTCACAGGACATTCCGATAAGATTATCTATCCATCCACTCGAGAAACATTCTTTTTTTTGATTTTCATTCTTCTTCTCATAGGAGGGATAGGCTTGATATTGAAAATGAGGTCTAAATCTTCCTCTCCTAAATCTTAAGCATTTGGGGCTTCTACTCAATCCAGAGGTCCCGGTCCAAGTCGACCCACACCTCAACCTTCAGGCTGCTGTGAATAAAAACTCCCATATGATAGGGGTCGTGCTTCTTATACTCTGCATACGGCCCTTTATAGCCGGCACGTCTTTTCTTGTAGGCTTCGAAGTCGCTCAGGCTGTCATATTCCCACATGATGAAATGACGGTCTGACTCCTCCCCGGCTATGGTCTTGACGAAATAGCGGACACTCTTCCACTCCTTAAAAAGCTCCCTGTGGTCATTGACCCATTTCAACCAGCCACTTATTGCTTTTTTATGCTCTTCTTCTTTGCCCTCTGCAACACGCCAGCTTTCCACCTCAAATGCTGCCATGGCCATTCCTCCTTAGTTCGGGTTTGATATCAGCAAATTCCCCGCCATACTTCAGCATCACATCGCGAATTCTTTCTTGAGATTGCTCAGAGTGGTATTCATAAGGCCTGTTCTGCCTATCGGAAAAAGAAGCAGAAGAAGAGAAAATATTCCAGATGGGTAGAGCAGCCATAAAAGCTCCGCATCTTATTCCGGTTTTCAGAAATTTTCTTCTCTTTATCAGTTTATAACAGCTTTCCATATTTTATCTCCTATCAGATTTATATATGACTTTTTAGTGTGATCAGGACATTAAAGTACCTCTCTACCTGCTTACTTTTTGGCTCCAACTTTTCTCAATACTCTCAAAAAATTGCCGCCGAGAATTTTCTTGATATCCGCCTCTTTGTATCCTCTGGCAAACAATTCTTTGGTGATATTGGATATTTTTCCAACATGCTCCAGCCCGTCAGGAGGTCTCCCAATTCCATCAAAATCAGATCCCAATCCCACATAATCAGCTTTACCGGTGACTTTTACGACATGGTCGATATGATCGACAACCGTTTTGACATCAACAGGCGGCAGAGTCTTACGTAACTTTTCTTCCTTTGCCCGATATTCATCGAAGAATTTTTTTCTCTTTTCAGGATCGGCCTTCATCAACTCTCTGTAGTCAGATGGGAGACCATGTTTTTCTGCAATCTCCTCCCACAGTTCATCCATTTTTTTTGAAAGGTCTGCATTCAAAAAGCCGGGTGCATAATTGATTCCGATGACTCCTCCATTTTTTGCCAGCGCCTCGAGCATCTTATCGGAGAGATTCCTATGATGGTCAGAAAGCGCTCTGCAGCAGGAGTGAGAAGCAACAACAGGAGAATCCGTGATTCCTATAACATCCCAGAATGTTTCATCATGAACATGGGATACGTCAATAATCATTCCCAGCTTGTTCATTTCCTTGACCACTTTTTCTCCGAATTTAGTCAATCCACCATGTTTAGCTTCCTCATCTCCGGAGGCATCTGCCCAGTCTGTACGTGTCCAGTGAGTCAGAGTCATCAGCCTCACTCCTGATTTGTAAAAGGTTCTGAGCAGACTCAAATCGCTCTCAATGGCATATCCTCCTTCAATCCCGATAAGAATCCCTGTCTTTCCCTTCCCTCTCAACCTCATCAGATCATCGTAGGATTGGACAAGAGCTATATCATCCGGGTTTTCCTCCACAAGCCGGTGCACGCCATCTATTTGTTTAAAGGCCTTCTTTGCCGCCTGATTTTTCTCAAGTTCATCTTTCGGTGATCCGACAAAACAGGCAAAAACCTGCAGATCCACAGCCCCCTGCTTAAGCTTCGGAATATCGATATGGCCTTTTTCGTTGTCCTTGCTGAGATCCGCACCTCTTATATACCGTCCGATGGTATCACAATGAAGGTCAACAACAACGGAATCTTTATGGACGAAATGGATATGGTGTTTCGGATCCAGAAGGTTCTTTTTGCTATTGGCAAGAAAAACAAGAATATCATAGTGATACCGGGCAGAGAGCTGGAGCAATTCAGGTTCTATGATATTGGGAGCATCACCGGGATAGTGGTATTCGGGATGCTCATCATCCAATTCCCTGGTGAGAACATTGCCGGTTCTCAGGCTGATAGCGGTTATTCCTTTTCTCACAAAAGCAGAATGATCTGAGCCTCTATAATTCAGACGGTACCGAAGCTTCTTTTTCATTTCTTCGTCCATATTCTCCTTGAGCATGTCATAAAAGTCCGAAAATTCCCACATCCCCCCGACGTACAGATCCGTATCTCCACAGCCCACCATATCCATGTTCATATAAACAACGGTTTTTTCAAGAGGATAAACTGGATTGTTTGTATAGTGCCTTGAGCCCACCAGTCCCAGTTCTTCACCAGCCCATGATGCAAAAACGAGAGTTCTTGAAGGTTTGAATGTATTGGCTTTCATGGCCCTGGCGATTTCTAAAATGACCCCTGCGGAGCCCGCGTTGTCATCTGCCCCGTTTAAAACAAATCCATCCACACTCACACCCAAATGGTCAAGATGTCCCCCAATAATGACATATTCATCCTTCAGCTTTGGATCTTTTCCGGGCAAGATCCCGATAACATTGGGAGCCTTTTTATCCTCCTGCGTGAAGTGAGCTTCCATCTCGACGGTGATATCCAGAGAGGCAGTGAATGATTTCTTCTCTCTGATCATCTTACTCACCAGGTATCTCCAGCTTTTGTTTTTTATATAAAAGACATCATCTATGAAATTTCTGTTTGCTGTCATAACGACAAAACCCTCCGGGCAGGTTCCTTTTTTTATCCGCGAAGAAGTTCTTGATCGCCTCGCCTGGTTAGGTGGAATGATATTCATCCTTATCAATCCCACTGCTCCCTTTTCAACCGCGGTTTGGATCTTCTTATCCAGTGTCCATTCTTTTCTTAATTCTTTTGCCAGTGAATCTGGTACACCAGGGGCGATCATCACAATCTTGCCCTTTGTGTCTATATTTTCATAGTCATTCCATTGAGGTTTTTCTGAGATAATACCATATCCAGCAAAAACCAGTTGTCCTTTCACAACCCCGGAACCTGTCCCCCTTGCAGGTAAAAAATCTCTGTTCCTGCCTGCAAAATACACACGGCGTTTAGGGTTAGTGATTTCAAGGCGGATCGGCTGCTCGAAGTTTATCCAATTCTTAAAGGGAACTTCCTGGAACCATGTTCCGTTCTCTCCGCCGGGTTGAAGCCCGTATTCCTTCATCTTAGAAGCAACATATTCTGCCGCTCTTTTGTACTCGGGAGTCCCAGATTTTCGTCCTTTAAATTCATCAGAGGCAAGGAAGTTTACATGCTCCCATGCTTTTTTCCCGTCTGGTTTTACCTGGGCAGAAACAAATGCATTCGCACCAATCATAATAATGACAAAGAAAATAAAAGTCCTTTTCATGGCACAACTCCTTTCTATTTTATTTTGGACAGCTTTGAAGATATCCACGAATGAGTCTCACAATCCATATTCTTCTTTTGTTGAGATACGACCCCTACTTTATTTTGCTTGAAGGATAGGGGCTCACTTTTTTAAAGCTTTGCATTTTTCGATTAAAGGAGGCAGGGCTTCTCTGTAATCTCCGACGATTCCAAAATCGGCTTCCTCGAATATGTGAGCTTCGGGATTCTTGTTGATGGCGACAAGACACTTTGAGCCTGAGCATCCGGCTAAGTGCTGGGGGGCACCGGATATTCCGACAGCTACATAGAGGTCAGGATTCACAACATGCCCGGTCTGTCCAATCTCAAGACCGGCCGGCATCCAGCCCTCATCGCAGGGGACTCTGGTTATCCCTATAGTACCGCCAAGAATCTGTGCCAGCTCTTTGAGTAATTCGAAGCCTTCCTTGCCGTCAATCCCTCCGCCACCAGCCACAATGACCTTAGCCTCATCAAGCCTTATTCCTTTAACCTCTTCTTTTACCGTCTCGATGAGTATGCTCTTAATCACGGACTCGTCTATCTTAACCGCAACCGGTAGGATTTCACCTTCCCTGGAGGGATCTGGCTCGGCTGGTGCTGCCGCTCTTGGCCGCATGGTAACGATTTGAGGCTGGACATCATCTGATGCCCACACCGCCACAGCATTTCCCCCGTAAACCGGCTTGGACTGAAGCAGTGATCTGGTCTCCGGATCTATGGCCAGTTCAACACAATCCATACAGATGGATGCTCCCAGCCTGGCAGCTAATCTTGGAGCAATATCACGCCCCATATCAGCCTGACCAAAAAGGACGATTGAAGGTGCTGCCTTTTGGAATATATTGGAAACTAGGGCTAAATACTGTTCAGGCGGTGATTCGGCAAAGGGAATGTCATCAACTGTGTAAACGACGTCAACACCAAAGAAGACGGCCTCCTTCGCCGCTTCTTGTATGTTTTCTCCGATAAGAAGAATGCTCAAGCGCTGGTTAAGGTCATCGCTGAGTTTCCTGCCTGTAGTTATTAATTCTCTGGTTATGGTGGTAATCTTCCCCTCTCTCACCTCTCCACAGATTAATATTCCTTTATATTCTGCCAATGCTTTATCTCTTTTCCTGTGTTCTATATGACTCCCTCTTGCCTCAACCTCTCGGCCAGTTTTACAGATGCCTCAGCGGTAGTTTTCCCTTCGATCATCTCACATTTTTTCTCCCGTTTTGGGATGAAAAGCTTAACCAGCTTTCTCCGTGAAGCATCAAATCCAATCTTGGCCGGATCGGCCTTGATATCCTTAGCGTCCCAGACAGGGATTTGCCTTCGCGATGCGGATACAATCCCCCACCCTGAGGGAAGCCTGGGTTGTCCCACTTCATGGCTTACTGTGACCAGTGCTGGAAAGGAAACAGAAAACACCTGATAGCCATCGAGTGTTACCCGCTTCACCTTCAGTTCTCCATCCACAACATCAACGGTTTCAGCCAGAGTTACAAGGGGCAAACCGAGATTTTCAGCAAGTATTGCCCCGACCAGACTCTCATCCCAATCGGCTGCCTGCCTTCCGCACAAAACCAGGTCATAATCCCTTATTATTCTTACCGCCTGACTCAGGATGTAAGCGGTGGAAAAGCTGTCTGAGCCCTCAAATGCCTTATCCGTCAGGGCTATGCCTTCATCAGCTCCCAATGACAGAGCATGTTTGACAACACCCGAAGCAGACTCGTTTCCGGTGGTTAATATGGTTATTTTGCCGCCATGCTTTTCTTTAAGCCTCAAGGCCAGCTCGACCGCTTGCTCATCATAGGGATTTATCACAGGAGGGATTCCTTCGGGTGGCACGACACACCTAGACTCAGTATCCAGTTTAAATTTTACCGGTGGTATCTCCGGATCAGGTATTTGCTTAACACAAACTATAATATTCATCTTAATCAGTTTCTATCCATACTCATAACATATGCCAAATCCAGCTCTGGGCAGAGTCCAGTCTATGGCATCTTTATCACACACGATCTGACAGCTACCGCACTCCAGGCAGCCTTCATAAGAAAAGGTGATGTGGTCCTCCCACAGCTTGAAGCAGTCAGCCGGACAGGCATACACACAGGAATATTCATCGCACTCCTTACAGATCTCTTCATAAATTTTGATATGAACCTCTTTGTCAATATCATATTTATTTACAGCCAGCTTATCCTCGATGCTTAGACGCTTACGATTCATAATGACCTCTTTATCTTTACCAGGTCACGGGCGATCTGCCAGGAAGATACCCTGTCATCCATCGCCTCTTTAAACATTTTCCACAGTTTTTTCCTTGGCTTGCCATCGTTTGTAAAAATCTTCTCAGCCAGGTCACAGGCCAGCTCAGGGTACAGGCTGTAGATCCTGGGATTTCCCAGGAAACGGGGAGCCTTTTGAAACGTCTTCAAGTCCTTGAGAACAAAGCTCTCTTTGAGAAGCTCCGTGTAGGAGGAAAGGGACTTCCGGGAAAAATCTCCCTTTTGTTTTGCTCTGATGACGGTTTCAGCAGCTGCTACCCCTGAAGCCACAGCAAAATTGGCACCTTCTAGGGACAGCCCCGTAGCCAGGGTAAAGGCAGCAGCATCACCGGCCACCAGAAAGCCATCGGTATGGAGAGTGGGCATCATCGCCTTTCCGGAAACCGGTATCATGTGGGCCGAGTATTCTACAAGCTTACCTCCGACAAGTAATTTTTCCACCTCGGCATGCTGTTTGAACTCCTCGAGCAGGTCATTCACCACGATTTTTTTCTCTACAAGAGCGCTCAGTTGGGCCACAATTCCCACTGACAGGCTTTCTTTATTTGTATAAATGAAAGCACCCCCTGGTATGCCTCTGGTGAAGGAACCGATAAACTCCCAGGCAACACCTTCGTCTCCTGAGAGGTTAAAGCGCTGTTCCAGTATATCGCGGGGTATTTGGATGACTTCTTTTACTCCCTGCTTTATATCCTGTAGGGATAGCTTATCTCTGAGTCCCGCTTTTTCCGCCAGAGCAGAATTCACTCCATCACAGGCAATAACAACAGAGGCGGGAAGCTCATCTCCTCCTGCCTTAATTCCTGCCACTTTGCTTCCTTCCCAAAGGAGATCTTCAGCCTGAAGTCCGGTGGCGACAATTGTCCCAGCCTGTTCTGTCTTAGAGGCG
>JAGLWV010000317.1 GCA_023133225.1 Candidatus Aminicenantota bacterium
AAGTTGATCAAGGATAAAGAGTTTCAGACCAAGATCAAAATCAACCTCGTTTCTTTCAACACTACAGCACGCCGGGTCTACAAAAATAACAAGGATATCCTGACAATGATGGATGAAATTCAGAAGGTGCTGGATATGCCCGAGCCCGGTGAAAAGGAAGAGAAAGATAAGAATACTGCCGGCCGCTACCAGGTGATCAACCGTTACATCCTTCAGCTTCTCTACGGCGGTGTTTTCACAGAGATGGAGCCGGTTAAGAAGAACGGTGTGATATACCGGTCGGACGATCAAGGAGAAACCTGGAAGCGGATGACCGAGTACAAGATCATGGGCGGCAGCAGTGTGATCAACGGGATTGAGGCGGGCTACTCTGGACGGATTGAAGTAGATCCCAACAATGAAAACAAGCTCTACACCGTGGAAGTACGGGTTGCAGTATCCGAAAATGGCGGCAAGACCTTCAAAACCCCAGCCTGGTCTGGCCGGAATAAATGCCACGTCGATACGCGTGGTATATGGATCGATCCTCTCAACTCCAACCATATCCTTAACGGCAATGACGGCGGAGTCAGTGAAACCTGGGATGGCGGCAAGCACTGGTCCCAGAAAGAGACGATCAGTGCCCAGCAGTTCTACGACATCTCGGTCGACAGCGAATTCCCCTACAACGTTATGGGCGGTACTCAAGACAATGGCTGCTGGATGGGGCCCTATCGCAACCGCAATTCCTATGGAGTCTTCCCTACTGACTGGACCTACCTTCCCTCTGGAGACGGCTACTATGTTGTGCGTGACTGGTGGAATCCCGAATATATCTACTACGAGAGCCAGTTCGGCCGTTCAAACCGAATGAACCTAAAGACAGGGAGTACGATCAGTCTTTCGGTCCGCAACACAGCCGAAGAGAGGGATGCCGGAAAACCGGCTCAGCGTTATCAGTGGGACTCTCCCATTCATCTCTCGCCCCACAATCCTGGAATCGTCTATGTCTGCTCCCAGCATGTCCATCGCTCATATCAGCGGGGAGAGCCCGGGACCTGGGAGACCATAAGCCCTGATCTCAGCAAAAATAATAAGAAACGCCAAGCCGAATCCAAAATGACCAATCTCCAGTATGCGACCGTTTACACCTTCGCCGAATCACCGGTCAAGCCTGGAGTCCTCTGGGCCGGAACAGATGACGGCAACCTTCAGATGAGCAAGAACGCTGGTGTCAGTTGGATCAATATCACAGCCAAGTTTTACGACAAAACAGGTAAGTTGAAAAGAAACCGCCCCAAGGGTGCGGTTCTGCCGTACGATCACTGGGTGTCGCGGGTCGAACCCTCAAACCATGATGTCAATGTCTGCTATGTTACCTATTCGGGTTACAGAACCCATAGTGAAGACAACACGTATGTCTTTGTCACCCGGGATATGGGGGGAACCTGGGAAAATATCAGCGGCGGGATGATGAATCCAGCCAGAGACATCGACGAAGATCCGGATAATCCCAATGTGCTCTATCTGGGAACGGACTACGGAGTCTTCGTTTCCATCGATGGAGGCAAGAACTGGGTGAATATGTCCGAAGACGCACCCGATGCCATCATCATGGATATGGATATTCAGAAGAGAGAAAGAGATCTGGCCCTCGCTACATATGGACGTGGTTTCTACATCATCGATATCTATCCCTTTAAAGAGTTTAAACCTGAAGTGTTCGAGAAGGACGCATATCTCTTTGATACGCAGCGAACGGTTAAATGGGCAATGATCGAGCGGCGTGGTCCGAGCTACGGGGAGTTTGCTCGTGCCCAGAATCCCCCAACTGAAGCCATTTTCTACTTCTTCCTGAAAGGAGAGGTCAAATCAGCGAAGCTTGTGATCAAAGACCTGGAGGGAAATCTCCTCCAGGAAATAAGAGGTAAGACCGCTGCAGGACTACAAAAAGTCAGGTGGAACTTAAGAAAAAGGCGGGAGCGGACAGAGGGCGGCCAACAGCCACCCAGAAGACGCAGGGTGTCGACGGTGGATGCTGGAACCTATAAAGCGACTCTATTTGTGGATGACAAGGAAATCGTCACAAAGAAGTTCAAGGTTATAGATGATCCCATCCTGAAATAGAAATAAATTACTGTTGAAAAGCTATTTTCTCTAATATTTGTCGGACCAGTACTGAATAAAAAAGAGGGTCAGGCAAAAGGTTTATCTATGGATGGGCTTGGTGTTGTGAAATAGCGGGGACCTTCTTCTGTGATGTAAAAATCATCCTCCAGTCTGACCCCGAACTCGCCGGGAATGACGAGCATGGGCTCATTGGTGAAGCACATCCCGGGTTCCATGGGCCGTTTGTTCCCTTTGACCAGGTAGATCCATTCATGTCCGTCAAGCCCGATGCCGTGGCCTGCCCTGTGGGGACATCCGGGCAGTTTGTAGCCGCCGGGAAAGCCGTAGTCGAGATAGACCTGGCGGGCTGCTGCATCCACATCCTCACACGGGACTCCCACGCCGGCTTTGGCAAAAACTGCGGTTTGGGCCTTCTTAGCCAGGGCCCACATCTCCCTCTGGCGTTTGGTAGGCTCCCCGAACACAATGGTCCGGCTGATGTCCGATCTGTAGCCGTCAATCCCGCATCCGCCGTCCATGAGGACGATGTCACCCTCTTTTAATTCGATATGTTTGATGCTGCCGTGAGGATTGGCTGAGGCTTCGGCGATTTGAGCCCCGATCCCACCCTGAACGCCGAGGGCCCTGTGGGCGGCAGAGGAAATGGCTCTGAAATCATCCTTGGTCATTCCTTTTTCGAGACGGGTTATGGATGCCTTATAGGCTTCGATGGTGATGTTATTGGCTTTCTGCATCAGCGCGATCTCAGTGGGAGATTTGATCACCCTGCATCCGATTGTGATGGGATCAGCACTGACATATTGAAGGTGTGGAGCTTCTTTTCGGATGCCGTCGTAGAGAAAAAAGCGGGCCCGCTCCTCGATTCCAACTCTTCCCTCCCGGATGCCCCTGTCCTTCAATATCTCTGTTACCCTCTTGTAGGGACTCTCATCCTCCTCCCAGGTCCGGATGTCATTTCCGAAACGGATGCGCTCATGGGCTCTGTCTTCTTCAAAAGCAGGGCAGATCCAGGCGATATCCCCTTTAGCAGGGATCACGAGGGCAAACATCCTCTCGCTGTTCCCCCATCTGACTCCGGTGAAATAAAACATGGTCGTGCCTGATTCCATATAGATGGCCTGGATGTTATTTTTGGCCATAAGGCGCCTGGCTTTTTCCATCCTTCCCAGACGCTCCTCATCGGTGATGGGAACGATGTCGCCCGTCATAGGACGGAGTTCACTGAACATGTTCTGGCCAGAGTCGCCGGAAGGTTTGTTTTTTGGAGCTGTACAGGAAACAGCTGCTAGTGCCGCTCCTGCAGCCCCGGCTGAGAATTTTAAAAAATCTCTTCTATCTATACCCAAGATTCACCTCCAATAACAAAAATCCATTGAAGAAATTCTATAAGAAGTGTCATTGGATTTCAAATTGAATGTCACCTGGAAGGTTTGTTTTTATTCTTGTAATGGGAGATGGTCTTGATTACAATGAAATTCTGAATACCTTTTGACCGTCGCATTTTGATTGCTCGAGTCAACAGAATTGTTTTTTTATAAAATAAAGGAGTTGTCGCAATGAAAAAACGATTGAATCGGAGGGATTTTCTCAAACAAAGCAGTGCAGCCGGATTGGGAGTGGCTTTGGGGAGTATGGCCATGGGCGGTTGTGCGGGCGTCAAACAGCCTCAACTTAAAACTAAACCAGTTGAACATTTGGTTACGCCACCTATCGATACAGTGCGAGTGGGCTATGTCGGAATCGGAAATCAGGGCAGCGGTCACTTGCGTAATCTGCTTCGTATAGAAGGCGTGGAAATGAAAGCCGTTTGTGACATCAGGGAAGAGCGCATAAGCTGGGCTCAAAAGGAATGCGAGAAAGCCGGAAAGCCCAAACCGACCGGCTATTCCAACGGTCCGGAAGATTTCAAACGCATGTGCGATACCGAAGACCTGGATCTGGTTTATAACGCCACGCCCTGGGAATGGCATGTTCCCATTTCTGTCAAAGCTATGGAGACCGGTTCGCACGCTGCCACGGAGATACCCGGCGCTATCACCCTGGAAGAGTGCTGGGAGACCGTCGAAACCGCGGAAAAATACCAAAAGCACTACTGCACAATGGAAAACTGCAATTATGATCGAACCGAGCTGATGCTGTTTAATATGGTGCGTCAAGGCCTGTTCGGTGAACTGCTCCATGCCGAATGCGGCTATCTGCACGATCTCCGGGGCTGGAAGTTCGGCAAGGCTTATTTTCCCAACGATTGGCGCCTAAAGCATTCCATCAGGCGTAATGCCGACCTGTACCCGACCCACGGTCTTGGACCGGTAGCCCAGTGGATGAATATTACCCGCGGCAACACATTCGAATATCTGGTCTCCATGAGCAGCCCGTCCCTTGGATTGAAACGGGAGGCTGTTAAACGGTATGGTAAAGAACATCCCCTTGCCAGAACGGATTATGCTTTAGGCGATGTGGTCAGCACCCTGATCAAGACCAACAAGGGACAGACGATCCTGGTTACACACGACACCAACTCTCCCCGGCCTTACAGCCGCAAGATTCTGATCCAGGGAACTAAGGGTCTGGCAAGAAAATATCCCGAACAAAAAATCTTTATTGAAGGCACTTCCCGCCGTCATAGATGGAAAGATCTCTCCGATTACAACGAGCAGTATAAGCATCCGCTGCTGACGTCCCTCGAGAAAAAAGCCGAGGGCGCAGGTCACGGAGGGATGGACTTCATCGAGGACTACCGCCTGATCCAGTGTCTCAGGGAAGGCAAACCAACGGATTCGGACGTGTATGACGGCGCCACCATCAGTTCTATAGTAGCACTCAGCGAAAAATCGATCGCCTCGAAAAGCACCTCCATCGAGTGCCCGGACTTCACTCGCGGCAAATGGAAAACCCGCAAACCCCTGGGTATTGTAACGGCTTGATACGGCTCCGGTTTAGTTCTTCAACTTGCAATCTTCACGGAGTTCGGTTATCTGGCCCAGGTCGAATGGAATCCCGAGTTGAACCGTCAACTTGTCAGCCCGGTCACGTATTACCTCTTGAGGGACCGGTGTCTGAGTAGAGCCGATCAATACAAGATTCGCACTTTCTCCACCGCGGTAGCATACAAGCGAGGGAAAGACGGAGGCAAACGTCTTCTTGATCGTCTGCTCCTTTCTGTAGTCCACTGCCAGATTCAAGATCGCGATTCCAGAAGAGGACAGGTGCGAGTGCACAAGCATGAAAAACCCCTCATCTGCAAGATGGTCCGGAGTGTCGTCTGCATCGTAAGCGTCCACGAAAATCATGTCGTAGAGGTGCTCGCTCTTCGAGAGAAAGCGGCGACCATCCTCTATGTGAATGAGGTAACGGGGATCGTCAGGCAGGCCGAAATACTTACGAGCTATCTTGTAGATGACCGGGCTGATCTCGACAACATCTATCTGAAGCTCGGGCAGTATCCTCCATAAGAAGGTTGTAAATGTTCCCGCTCCCAGCCCGACCATCAGGATCCGCCGGGGCTTCTCGATATGAGCCAGTCCAACTGTAGCCATACGAATGTATTCCATCGGCACCTGCTCTGGTTCTTTGAGTGAAATCACGCTCTGGTTATTCCCGGCAGGGCTATCGAAGCGCAGGTAACGCATGCCTCCTTCGTCCACCACGTACACTCTGCCTACTGATGAGTCCTCGCTGTAGACGATTTTCTGGAAGGCTCCGCCGGAAGGTGTAAACTCGACCATCGGCCATGGATCTCCGCAGGACACCATTGAAGCCAATGCGAGGTACGGCATCAGTATCCGAAGTAGTAGATGCTTTAACCACCGCTTCTTTTTCATGGTTGGACTTTCGAACACAGGGGACCCAGGCTCCGTGTTTGGGAGATAATATCCTTGCCTGTCGTTTCGAACAACTCACACAATCAATCAATCATATCATAATGAAATATCGTTTTTATTCAAAGAGAAAATGATTAAAGGAATAGAAGTTGGGTTTTTATTATTCCCAGCTCATCCTATAAACAACTAATTCTTTATAACCACTCTCTTTTGCTTGAAGACAGTACAGATGATTCTGTGTTGCTTTTATATTATAAGCTTCTCTATGGAGCTCTCTATTATTAAAATGGTTTATCCTTCCGATGAAGGCTCCTTCGGAGTTAAAAATATCATACATGTATTCTCCAGGATTTATGCCTTCTTCATAGGTCAAGACAAATAACCGTCTCTCATCATCGGTGAAGAGATGCCGGAAAGAAGGCCAGTGTTTCTTGACAACTCCCCATCGCTAAAGCGAGGGGATTCTCCAACTTATACTGGTTACAGGCTTTCGTATTTGGAGTTCCTGCTTCGCTGTGGATACTATTGTTTCCA
>JAGLWV010000318.1 GCA_023133225.1 Candidatus Aminicenantota bacterium
CCAGGTACGCTGAGGTCTGTTCTGGAAATAGTCCCGTAAAAACGGGCGGAATAGACGATATTCGGATTAGTGGGATCGATGGCATGGCTGCAGCCTTCACCGCCAGGAGCTCCCTCAAAATCCACGGTTTGGAATCCTTCAAAAATATTTCCCTCTCTATCTCTTCCTGCACCCTTGAGCACCTGTCCCCGGTAACTGCCATGATCCTGCATGGAACCATAGACGCGGAAAGGTGTGTCCATATCGAAATTGATATTGAAAAACTGGCAGAGCGGAAGATTGTGAGTAAACTGCCTCCATGTTTTCCCCTTGTCGTAAGAGATCACAATACCACCATCGTTGACATTGACAAGGTAGTCGGAGTTGTCGGGATCGATCCATAAGCCATGATGGTCACCATGCATCCCCCGCAGCCGGCGGAATGTCTTTCCCCCATCATTGGACACGTTTAAACCGAGGCCCATGGTATAGATTGTATTTTCATCGTTGGGATCAACACGCATCTGCCCAAAAACCCAGCCATACGTTGCGGAATGGCCCTCCATGTAACGTTTCATTTTGGGTGTTAATCCGCTCGTCTGTTTCCAGTTTTCACCTCTGTCATCAGAGCGATAAACCACAGCCCCTTTGATCACTCCACCTCTGGGACGCCCGTAGGAATCAACCTCTCCCTCGGCTTGCTTATAGGCAATCTCATAGTTGTCGACAAAGGCGTAAATCACGTTGGGCTTGGACAGGCAAAGGTCGATTCCGATCCTGCCTCTGAATTTCGCTTCAGGAAGTCCCTTGTTTATGGGTTTCCAGGTTTTGCCTGCGTCGGTTGTCTTATAGATCCCGCTTCCCTTGTAACCGGGCTCATTCCTGGGATCATTCCATTTTTTCCGCATCCTCTGCCAGGTGGTGGCATAGAGCGTATTGCTGTTAGAAGGGTCCATAACCAGGTCGATGGCTCCGGTTTTCTCATTAATATAAAGAATCTTTTCCCAGGTTGTACCGCCGTCTGTGGTCTTGTAAACTCCTCTTTCCTTGTTGTCGGTCCACTCATGACCGGAAGCAGCCACATAAACGACATCAGGATTTTTAGGATGGATGACGATTCTAGGAATAGTTAGAGTTCCAGTGAGTCCCATATGCTTCCAGGTCTTGCCTGCGTCTGTTGACTTGTAAACTCCGCATCCCGCCATCGAGCTTCTGAAAATATTCGCCTCACCCGTTCCGATCCAGACGATATTGCTGTTTGACGGAGCGATGGTAACGTCACCGATCGAAGTCGAGGCCTCCTGGTCAAATACCGGCTCCCAGGTGGTTCCTTCATTCTCTGTCTTCCAGACTCCGCCGGATGCCGCAGCTACATAGATCGTGTATTTTTTTCCCTTCGGGGTAACCACGGCAATATCGGTGCATCTGCCGCTTACATTCTTCGGGCCGATGTGGGACCACTTTAAATTTTTAAACGGGGATTTTCCCATCATCTCCACATGCTGGCCAAACCACTTCATCCTGAGTGCCGGGTCCGTGGACTGGATCCTCTGTGGTTTTTTGGCCTTCCTAGCCTGGAGAGGGGACATAAATGAAATCAGTAACAGGGCACAAAAACATACGAGTGCCATTAAACGGAAAAATTGCCTTCGAGAAATCATCCTGACCTCCTTTTAATAATGGTGTTTAGTTTATTAGACATTTAAAAAGCTTACTTGATTTTAGATAGAACATTCAATTATTTCAACATAATTTTTATTTTTTTTTCCTTTAATCGAAAAAAAAGAGTAAACCAAGGTGAGAAAACCTATATCGATTTATCTCACATGTCCGCAAGCGAACACAATCTGTCTTATAATGAACAGTTTTTTGAAGATATTTCATTGTATTCCCTCGCCTTTCTCCGACTCCATTGATGGCACAATTCTTGCATACATAATGGCATTAGGTATATAAGGCTGAGAGGTATAAAATGATATCAAAAGCATTGGTCGCCGCTTCAACAAAACCCATAATATTATCTATCCTTTTAAACGGTGAAAATTACGGTTACAAAATTATTCAAAGAGTCAAAAAGATTTCCGGGGGAATCCTGGAATGGTCGGATGGCATGCTCTACCCTGTCCTCCACCGGCTTCAAAAGGATGAATTCATCTCATCTCAATGGAAAATCTCAGAAGAGGGCAGGTACCGTAAATATTACAGATTGACTGATCTGGGAAAAAAGGAACTTGAAGCCGAAAAGAAACAATGGATGAGTGTCCATGAAGCTCTAGCAAAACTGTGGAAGCCTTCACCCGCATTCGACTGAATAATCCAGGCCAGATAATATGGAGATATAAATGTTTAACATTGAAAATGCCATTAAACACTGGCAAAAAACACTAAGAAAATACGAGGCGTTTGAAGCCGGATTCATTACAGAACTGGAATCCCATCTGCGGGATGAGATTGATAACCAGATTAACCATGGAGCAAGTGAGGAGCAAGCGTTTGAAATGGCCGTTAAAACTATCGGCCAGGCAGACAGTATCGGCTCCGAGCTAAACAAAACTCACACCCGACGCCTCAGCGGGCGACCCCCCTGGAAGCCACCCCGCTTCATGCCGGCACTGCTCTGGAATTACTTCAAAATCGCATTCCGAAAGATCAAAAGACAAAAAGTGTTCTCCTTTATCAACATCTCGGGCCTGGCCATTGGAATGGCCTGCTGCATCCTCATCTTTTTGTGGGTTCAGGAGGAGCTGAGCTTTGACCGCTTCCATGAAAACAAGGATGAACTCTACAGGGTTTACACTGAGGTTCAGTACTCGGATGGCCGCATCAATCTGTTTGCCACATCCTACTTCCCACTAGCAAGGGTCTTAAAAGAAGAATGTCCCGACGTCAAGCATGCCGCAAGATATGCTTCGCGACACGGATTGCTCATCAAACATGGTGAGAAACAATTCTCAGACGATGACTCTGGCTTTGCCGACCCCTCGTTTTTGAGTATGTTCACCTTTCCTTTTGTGAAAGGCGACCCGAAAACAGCACTATCCAACAAATTTTCTGTAGTCATTACAGAAGAGATGAGCAAAAAAATTTTTGGCAGTGTAGACCCTATCGGCAAAACCTTAAATGTGAACAATCTGTGTGATGTCCAGGTGACAGGAATAATCAAAGATGTCGCACACAATTCTTATTTCCAGTTCGACTTTATTTTTCCCTATGTTCTTTATTGGGGGCCGAATTGGACTGAACCAAGCCATTGGGGAGGAAATCCTCTGGAAACCTTTGTCCTGCTGCATGAGAATGCTCTGGCTGGAGAAGTGGAACAGAAGGTTACATCCATCAAAGAAAAACATGATCCATCTTCTCCTGGAATGGAAGAACAGCTGCACCTCCAGCCGCTAAGGCAAATCCACTTTTATGCGCTGGGTGGAGGCGGGCTTATTATATATATCTACATTTTTTCAGCGATTGCCTTCTTTATCATTATCATTGCCTGTATCAATTTTATGAACCTAAGCACGGCCAGAGCAGCAACCCGGGCAAATGAGGTCGGTTTGAGAAAAGTAGTAGGTGCAAAGAAATCAGACTTAATAAAACAATTTTTTGGTGAATCGGTCTTGCTATCGTTTATTGCACTGGTTATCGCCCTGTTCATAGTTCAGCTCATACTCCCCTCTTTCAACGACCTGGCTGGAAAACAACTCAAATTAGATTTTTCAGATAATATGACTATAATTTTTGGATTGATCATTATCACATTTTTTACCGGGATTCTGTCCGGTAGTTATCCTGCCCTCTTTCTCTCCTCAATTCTACCCGCGAATGTCCTAAAAGGAACATTGAAAGCAGGTCAAAAAAGCTCTTTGCTCAGAAAAGGGCTGGTTATTTTCCAGTTCTCAATTTCTGTATTCTTGATTGTATGTACGTTGATTATTTATAAACAGCTTAATTACATGCGAAACAGGGAGCTGGGTTACGAGAAAGAGAACTTAGTCTTTGTTTACATGCAAGATGAGATCAGGCCAAAATTTGAATCTATAAAAAATGAATTGCTGCAAAATTCAAACATTATAAATGTCACCAGGAGTTTACAGGCCCCCGACTATATAGCGTCTACTGTTTCAAAGCTGGATTGGAAAGGGAAAAATCCTGAAGAAAGGGTATCCATGAATTGGGATATTGTAGGTTTTGACTATTTCGAGACATTTAAAATGGAAATGGATGAGGGAAGGCGTTTCTCGAGGAAATTCGCGACCGATGCTTCAGAAGCTTATATTGTCAACGAAGAAGCTGTCAAACTCATGGGCATTGAATCGCCGGTTGGAAAACGCCTGTTTGTGTTCGGCAAGGAAGGGACAATCATCGGCATTGTGAAAAATTTCCATTTTCTTCCCCTTCATCAAGAGATAAAGCCCTTTGTATACAGGATGGATCCAAACTGGACGAGTGCGATGGGCTGCATGTTTTCCAGGATTTCACCGGATAATGCTTCCGAAACGCTAAAATACATGGAAAAAATCTTCAAGAAATCTGGCCCGGATTATCCTTTTAAATACCAATATATAACAGAAAGAATTGACAGGCTCTACAGGAACGAACAGCAAATGGGGAAAATCGTCGGATATTTTACTTTCCTGGCCGTATTCATTTCCTGCCTCGGGCTCTTTGGCCTGGCTTCATTTACTGCAGAGAGAAGGACAAAAGAAGTCGGAATCCGTAAAGTTCTCGGAGCTTCGGTATCCGGGATTGTCCTCTTACTATCAAAGGAATTCACCAAATGGGTGCTTGTGGCTAACATCATAGCCTGCCCACTTGCCTATTTCATCGCTCACAAATGGCTTGAGAATTATGCCTACAAAACAAGCATAACAATCTGGGTCTTTATTTTATCAGCAGGCCTTGCGTTCTTAATAGCCCTGGTTACGGTATGTTTTCAGGCTATCAAGGCTGCCCTGTCTAATCCAGTCGATGCGTTGAGGTACGAATAACCTAGGATTTTATTGATTTTTTATTAAAAATTTGAAAATCATGTAAACTTTTTATACAAAACCTTCGTAAAAATATATAATGGGTTTTTTTCCAATCCTTATTAAAATTCAATGTATTGAGGGATTGTTATATTTAAAAACTATCTTAAAATTGCACTAAGAATTCTTCAAAGGCACAAAGTCTATTCCTTCATAAATATTTCCGGTCTAGCTGTGGGTATGGCCTGCTGTATTCTGATCTTCCTGTATATTAAAAGCGAGTTGAGCTATGACCGCTACCATAAGGATGCTGACAGCATTTTCCGGGTGGCCCAGATTATTCAAAGGGAATCTGCAGAGACAACAACTGCAAGAGTCGCTACTCCACTTATACCGGCCATAAGGGAGAATTTTCCGGAGGTGAAACATGCTGCACGGTTTCAGCTATCTGTCAGGGACAATCTTGTGGAACGTAACCAAAAGATGTTTTATGAAGATTGGGTGATGATAGCGGAGAATGATATTTTCAGTGTTTTTACCATACCGTTTATAAAAGGAAATCCTGTCACTGCTCTCAACAGACCTGGGACAGTAGTCATTTCAGAACGAATAGCCACAAAGTATTTTGAGGATGAAGATCCAATAGGAGAGACTCTCAAAATCTGGGGAAATCCGTTTGAAGTCACAGGTGTTGTTTCTAATTGTCCTGAGAATACCCATCTCAAATATGATTTCATTGTATCCTTGAATGGTTTTGAAAAAATTTGGAATCTGAACAATTGGGGCTGGACGGGATTTTATGCTTATGTAAAGCTAAAGCCAAATATCAATGCGGATTTATTCGAAGGAAAAATACGCCATGTTGCCGATTTGTATATTAAAGAGAGATTGGAAAAATGGGGTGCAACCTTTTCCTTCTACTTGCAGCCGATTTCCTCTATACACCTGTTTTCCAATTTAAACGAGGAAATCGTTTCACCAGGCAATCTGACATACATATATACTTTTTCTGTGATCGGTTTCCTGATACTTCTCATATCCTGCATTAATTTCACAAATCTTACGACGGCTCGGTCCGCAAACAGGACCAAGGAAGTCGGCATACGAAAGGTTGTAGGGGCACATCGTCTTCAACTGGCAAGGCAGTTCCTCTGGGAGACCATGCTCACAGCTCTTGTATCCCTTTTAGGAGCCCTGATGTTAGTCTCTCTCTCTCTTCCCTTTTTCAACAATTTGACCGATAAACATTTTGATATCGGAGACTTGATGCATCCCTATATCGTTCTCACTTTAAT
>JAGLWV010000319.1 GCA_023133225.1 Candidatus Aminicenantota bacterium
GATGGAAATATTAGTATTTGTCAAAAGAGTTCCTGATACAGAATCTAAGATAAGGATTAGCAGTGAGACTGGGAAGATCATTGAAGAAGGCTTAAATTTTGTTTTGAGCCCCTATGATGAGCATGCAGTGGAGGAAGCCATTCGCCTGCGAGAGTCCAAGGGCGGTACTGTAACGGTTGTTTCAGTAGGAACCGAAGAGACAGTGATTATTCTAAAGAAATGTCTGGCAATGGGAGCCGATGAAGCTGTCCTTGTGAAGGATGAGGCCCCTGAATCATATGATGGATTGAGGACCGCCAAGATTATTGCGAGGGCAGTTGAGAAAAAGTTCCCCGACCATATACTCCTCTTGTTTGGAAAACAATCCGTCGGTGCGGACAATTCACAGGTTCCTTCCATGGTGGCTGAGCTTTTGGGTTTGCCTCAGGTTAATGTCGTGACAAAGCTGGAAATAGAAGGAAATCAGGGAGTGGCTCATCGTGAAATTGAGGGAGCGATAGAGAAAGTTGAATTTTCTTTGCCCGCGGTTATAAGTGCACAAAAAGGATTGAATGAACCTCGATATGAGACTTTGAAGGGGATTATGATGGCCAAAAAGAAGGAGATCCCTGTTATTTCTCTTGAAGAGCTGGAGTTGAAGGCTGAGGAGGTTGCTTCTGGTTTGGAGATTACCAAGATGGAAAGTCCGCCTCAAAGGCAGACAGGGAAAATCATAGAAGAGGAGCCTGCCGAAGCTGCAAAGAAAATGGTGGAATTTTTACACAAGGAAGCCAAGGTTATCTAACCTGGAGGAGGAATGGAATGATTTTAGTTTTTATAGAAGTAAGAGAAGGCAAGGTCAAGAAATCCTCCCTTGAGGCACTCTCTGAGGCGAAGAGGAGAGCAGAAGACCTGAAAACAGAGGTCGCGGCTGTTCTTATTGGTCATAACGTAGAGAACCTGGCTTCGGAAGTTTTCCCTTTTGGTGCTTCAAAAGTATATGTTTTGGAAAATTCTCTCCTCCGCAACTATTCTGCCGCAGGATATGCTCATGCACTTCATTCCTTGGCGGAGGAGACAAAGCCTGTGGCCATCTTTTTTTCAGCGAGTTCCCTGGGCAAAGATTTTGCCCCACGACTGGCTGCCAAACTTGGAGTAAGTGTGGTTTCAGATTGTACAAAAACGGCGTGCCGAGATGGGAAGCTGGAAGTTTCCCGACCAATTTTTGCCGGGAAAATTTTTATAACCCTTACTCTGAGATCTTCACCACAGATAGTCACACTCAGGCCTAATGTTTTTCCCCTTATGGAACCAGGAGCGAAAGAGGGAGAAGTGGTTAAAAAAGAGGTGGTTATTCCCGAAGACCAGGTCAAAGCTCAAGTGGTTGAGATTATCAAAGAAGAAGGAGCAAAAATTGATGTGACTGAGGCTGAGATAGTGGTTTCAGGAGGAAGGGGAATGAAGGGCCCAGAAAATTTTGATTTACTAAGAGAACTCACTTCTCTGCTTCCTCAGTCAGCCGTTGGGGCTTCCCGCTCTGCAGTAGATGCAGGCTGGATAGACCATCTGCATCAAGTCGGCCAAACAGGGAAAACCGTCTCTCCAGATCTTTATATGGCTATCGGAATTTCAGGGGCGATTCAGCATTTAGCCGGAATGTCTTCCTCAAAGTATATCGTAGCCGTGAACAAGGATCGGGAGGCTTCTATTTTTAAAGTTGCCGATTTCGGGATTGTTGGGGATCTTTTTCAGGTCATTCCTCACCTCAAAGAGGAGTTAAAGAAGGTTCTTTCAGAATAAAGAGGTTTTGGGGGATGGATTCGTTCCCCATAAGATTTTTAACGCCATTCTTCATTCGCTCTTCTCGGCGGCTGCGTAACTCGCTACGCTCAAACATACTCGCCGCCCGACTCCGTCGGGTCCCCTCGAAGAGCGAACATCGAAGGCTAAATCTTCAATGGTCGCTTCGGCTATCCCCCAAAACCTGGTAGTGAGAAGAGAGAAGAGGAACCATGCCTGCTCAGTCTCGCTTACGGTTTTCTACACACTCAGCCTCCGCTTATGCTCTCTTTTTTATAACTCCGTCGGGTCCCCTTTTTTCTTGCTACCCTTTTATCCATTTTATGGCGAACTTAACCGACTAAAATATATAAAGAAGATTGTTGAATGCTTATTTACCAAAAAAACAAAAAATCCAGAATGTTTAGCTCTTTTTTGGCAAGAGAGGGAATTTGGTTGCTGCAAGTTTAACTACATGAATGTTAGAGAATTATTTTTGTTGTTAAAAACAATCATTTATGCTTAAATTGGATAAAGGTGGAATCACTCAATTACCTTAATCTTTTCAATAAAAGGAGGACTGCTATGAAAAGACAGTTTTCACGCCTTTTAGTTTTAGTCACTCTGATTACGTTTTCTCTGTTCATGGGAGTGACCGTAAAGGGACAGGAGGCTTCTGTTGAAGTGGCCGAGGCAGCTATATGTGCGGATGTTGTTAATCGCGAACCTGTTGACGTGGGAGATGAATTCGAAACCTCTGTGAACAGACTCTTCTGCTTTACAAAGATTACCGGAGTTCAAGAACCTATTGAAATCACCCATGTCTGGTATTGGGGAGAGATCGAGAGAGCAAGAGTCTCTGTGCCGGTAGGAGGCTCTGGTTGGCGCACCTGGAGCACGAAGGCAATCCAGGCTCACGAGACGGGAGAGTGGCACGTTGATGTGCTTGGTCCTATTGGTGAGTTGTTGAAGAGTTTAACCTTCACAGTAAAAGGCGTACCCAGGGAAGAGATAGCCCGGGCTCCTGGAACGTCTGCTCTTCAGGTCTCTGAAGGAGTTATCTGTCGGGATGCGGTTGACCGCGAACCTGTAGATGTCGGAGAAGAGTTTGAGTCCACGGTAGGTAAGCTTTTCTGTTTTACCAAGATTGAAGGAGTTGAGACGCCTGTTGAGATCACCCATGTCTGGTATTATGGTGATGGAGAGAGAGCAAGAACTTCTCTTTCGGTAGGAGGCTCTGGTTGGCGTACCTGGAGCACGAAAAATATCATGGAGCACGAGATTGGAGAATGGCATGTGGATGTGCTCGGTCCAGAGGGGGAGCTGTTGAAGACCGTACAGTTTACAATAATAAAGGAGCGCCCCTAAGCATAAAAGTTTAAAAAAAGGTTTTGGGGGATAGCCTTGCTCCCCTTCAGATTTTTTAACGCTATTCTCCATTCGCTCTTCTCGGCGGCTGCGTAACTCGCTACGCTCAGACATACTCGCCGCCCGACTCCGTCGGGTCCCCTTGGAGAGCGAATTCCGAAAGCTAAATCTTCAATGGTCGCTACGGCTATCCCCCAAAACCTGGTAGTAAAAAGAGAGAAGAGAAAGATGCCCGCTCAGCCTTGCTCATAACGTTGGGGTCGCTTCGTCTATCCCCCAAAATTTTTGCTTCTAAAAGGTTTTTATGATGTCGAGCAGTAGCTGATTTCTTTCAGAACGGCTTTCCCCCACGCTTGTGACATAAATCGCAGGCTTATCGACAACGGGACACTTGGTCTCACATATTCCGCACCCAATACAGAGATCTATATCGATGACCGGAGCCACGGGAGTTTTTATGTTTCCATCGGGAAGCTTTACTTCAATTTTAACAAGTTTTATCGCCTTAGGAGAGGTGGGACAGTGTTCCTCACAGACAATGCAGGGAGTTCCCAGGACGTACGGAATACACCTGTTTTTGTCGACCCAGGCAAGCCCGATCTTGATTTGCGTTTTTTCTTCCACGGTTAGCTCTCTTATGGCTCCTGTAGGGCAAACCTGGGAGCAGAGAGAGCAGTAGTATTCACAATATCCAATTTTAGGAACAAGCATAGGCGTCCAGATCCCTTCCGGCCCGGCTTCTGTCAGGGCGGGCTGGAGTGCATTGGTCGGACAGACTTTCATGCATTCGCCGCATTTGACACATTTCTGAAGGAACATCTTCTCTGGAAGAGCACCGGGGGGCCTGATCAATTTCGGAGAGGCTCGCCTTGCAGAGGGAGAAAGACGGAAAAAAGGGACAGCGAGCAAACCTAGGATAGAGGTAAAGATGAGTTTTCTTCTGGAAAGGTCGACGTGCAAGATTTTTTCAGGCGTGGATTTAATCGGGAAACAGACAGCGCTTGTTGGGCAAATAGCGCTGCAGGTAAGACAATAAACGCATTCGTGGCTTTTCCATTCTTCTTCAGGGAAGGGATTAGCCTGGGTCTGGCAGTGGATGGTGCAGAGGTTGCATTCGATGCATTTTTGAGGGTCTATTTTGAGCTTCACGACATTCCACCTTGAGATGAGACCAAGAAAGGCTCCTAGAGGACAAAGATACCTGCACCAGAATCTCTCTCTGGAGATGTTGAGAAGAACGATGCTGATGAAAAGCACTCCGATGAAAAAGCCCTGGAGAAAAGTGGGATTGACTGCTAGATTTTCATAGAATTGAACAAGGATGTCTCCCAGAGAAGAAAGGTTGACTTGATAAAGAAGGCCGATAAAGGCGGAAAAACTGTGGCTGACGGCTGGCAGAATACTCGTTGCGAAAGAACGATAGAGCAGAGAGAGGGGATCAAAAATACCCACCAGGTTAAGGGAGAAAAGGGTCCCCACAAGAATAAATATAAGGAGATAATATTTCCAGACTGTTCGGTTGTCGCTATTCTTTTTCGGTTTTAAGAGCTTTGATTTTTTGAAGATAAACGAGAAAAATTGGTGGAGGGAGCCCAGGGGGCATACCCAGCCGCAAACCACCCTTCCCAGGACAAAAGTTAGGATGACAGTAAAAGCTGCAAAAATAAAAGATACGAAAATTGTGCGGGAAGCGATAAAAATTGCCACAGCAAGAAGGGGATCGAAATGGAAAAAAATTTCCACCCGTCCTATATAATCTTTTCCAGGGAAGTGAGTTCCGAAGAGTAAATAGATAAAGAGGAGGAAGAAAAGTGTTTGGACAAGGATCCGGAGGGCTTGGAGAATTTTGTATTTTTTAGAGCGTTCTTTTTTCAATGACAAGTTTCTCCAGGTTGATTTCCCCCAATCCTTTCTGGTGGGCGATTTGAAGATAGGGCAGCTCTTGAGGGCTCATTTCGAAAAAAGTCGCTCCTGCTGTATCCACTGCGACATAATCCACTCCTGCCACGACGGTTTTGTGGAGCTTGACATCGGAGAGGCGGCCTCCTTGAGGCCCATTCCTGATGAGAATCCGGTAACCGTCCAGGACAGTAAGGCAGGGCTTGAAGAAGGCAGAGAGGTCAATCATCACCTGGTCGAGCTTTTGGTGGAGCTGGTTGCGGTTTCCCCCCAAAGCTCCGAGCCAGTTTTTCATTCCCATGGTTAATCTCGACAGGCTGTGAGTCTTGGCAATGGGTACGTTTATGATTTTGTCAGCTTCGATAAAATCTGTATAAACTTCCCATTCTTTGAGCCATTCGCCCTTAAGCGCCACCTTTTTTAACCGGTGGGGATTTGGAAAGGACACTTTGGCTCCTGCTTTTTTAGCTGCCTCAGCAATACCGGAACGAACATAAGTCCTTCTTGCCGGATTGCAGGGATTATCTATGACTTTAACCTGTTTTGCTCCTGCATCGAGACTGAGTTCGACAATAGTTTTCACGATTTCAGGATTGGTACAGGCTGCCAGTTTCGGAGGCCTGTCCCAGCCGATGTTGGGCTTGACCATAACGATGTCCCCTTTTGAGACGAATGACTTCATCCCTCCAAGGGTGGCGATGGCTTCTTTGGTTAGCAGTGCTGGAGAATCGCCCTTGATCCAGGCTAAATCAGGCGTGCCTTTATTTTGAGCGAAGAGGCCAGGATTGAACTTCAGAATGAGGCTTCCCAGAGCGATCTCTTTAACAAAATCTCTTCTTTTCATTGGACAGTTCCTTTCTCCAGGGAGTGTTTATAGGCCATGATGCCTTCATAGATTCCCTGGGCAATACGTTGACGGTATTGAGTGCTTTGCAGTCTTTTCTCTTCAGTGGGGTTACTTAAAAAAGAGATTTCAACAAGAACAGAAGGCACCTCAGCTCCTATAAGGACCCAAAAAGGACCCCCTTTAACACCCAGACTATTGATGTTGCTGTATTTTTTAGAGAGAGAGCTGACGAGATTATTCTGAATGTCTTTGGCGAGTTCTTTTGATTCAGGGATTTTAGTGTTTTGGATGATTTTCTCGATGATGTCTTTCATTTTACTGATGTTTTTGGTAGACGTTGCGTTTTCTCTTGCCGCCGTTGCGATGACCGAAGGGTCTTGGCTGAAATTGAGATAGAAGGTTTCTACGCCTGAAAGCTTTCGGTTGCGAGTAGCGTTAGCATGGATGGAGATGAAGAGATCCGCCTGTTTCTGGTTGGCGATCACCGTTCTGTTTTCAACCGGAAGAAAGATGTCTGATCCTCGTGTCAGGATCACTTCCAGGCCGTCTTTTTCCAATAATGTTTTCAAAAGCCTGGAAACAGTGAGGACTACATCTTTCTCCAGGGTTCCATTTTTCCCGACACACCCTGGGTCTTTTCCTCCGTGTCCCGGATCGATGACAACTCTCTGGACTCCCAAACCTAACTGGCGAATGATGCTGAGTTTTTTTGAGCCAGGCTGAGAAGGCCGATAAAACTTTGAAGGGTGGATATCGATAATAATCCTGAATGGGTCTGGGAGGTGCCAGACTCGAAAAGAGGATATATCGAGATTCATGTCTGCCACAATCCGAACGGTAGAACTGGTTTTTTGGGCTACTCTTATCTGACTGAGATAGTCGGCTTGAACAAGGATTTTTTTTTCGTAGAGAATAGGATTCAACTTTGCCTGGTAGATATCGACATAAATTCGGTCGGGAGATTTAAGCCGGTTGTAGACGTATTCCCTTAATTCCCCGACATCGATGACGATTCGAGTGTATGTGGGATGTGTAAAGTACCGGATGCTATGAATTTCTACTCTCTCATCGGGGAGAGAAGGAACGGCGAGGAAGAGGAGAAAAGGCAGGAGGAATGGTGCTGACCTGAAGGTCTTGCGTCTCTTCACGGTTGTGCCTTACTCATTCTATAATATAAATCGGTTACCGTCAACGACATGAAGATCCTCAGGCTCCGAACTTCTTTAATTTTCTGGCATGAGCCAGCATCAAGGGCATGGCGTAGATGGCTTGAAATCGCCCCAGGTAGCCCTGGCTGCACTCTTTCTCAGTAAATGTCATCACCTTATCCGCTATGGCATTTTCAGAGAACAAGAGAAATGGATTGGGGTGCCAGGAATGGGATTTTAAAAGAGATGGAGTGGAATGGTCAGATGTAACGACCAGGACGTCAGGTTTGAGCGCAAGAAGACGGGGAATGTAACTGTCCGTTTCTTCAATCGCTTCTTTTTTTGCTTTAAAATTTCCATCTTCGCCAGCAGAATCTGTTTTTTTTACATGGATGTAGAAAAAGTCATGATCTTTGTAGTGTTTTTCCGCGGCATCGAAGAGATCGGATAAGTTTTGTCCTGCCTTCAGGATTTCCATCCCGACAAGCCTGGCTAATCCTTTATACATTGGATAATTCGCTATTGCCGCTGGCCTTAATTTGAAAAGTTCCACCAGGGTCGGGATAGTGGGATATTTGGAGAATCCCCTTAAAAGCACGGTGTTGGCTCTGGGTAAATCCTTTAAGATGTCTGTCACTTCATCAAGGAAATCGTTGACAATCTGGGCTGTTTTTGCGGCTTCAGGGCACAGGGGTGAAGTGTAAACCCTGGGTGTGTTCTCTTTCTGGGGGTCCGCATCGGTCAGGGCATCGGAAAGTTCTTCTCCGCTGAATTTGACAACAAAACGGTGCTCTTTTGCGGGGTAAAGGGTGATTTTTAGCCCTATTCTTGCCTTCAGGGCATTATTGAGTCTCTGGCATAGGGCTGCATTCTCTTCAGTAGGGATCCTGCCCGCTCTGCGGTCAACAATGAGGTCATCTTTTAATGTTGCAAAATTTCCCCTGGCCACCAAATCATTTTTCCCGACTTCGACATCAGACCCAAGAGCTTCCAGAATTCCCCGGCCCAGAATGTATTGTGTTGGGTCATAACCGAAGAGGGCAAGGTGGGCTGGGCCGCTTCCAGGGGTGATCCCCATGAAAACCGGGTCAGTCAGGCCGCATGCACTCTTTGCTGCAAGATGGTCGAGATGCGGAGTATTGGCGGCTTCGAGCTCTGTTTTTCCTTGAACAGGGAGTCCGCCCAGACCATCCATGACTAAGAGAATGATTTTTGAATCGGATTGGATGCTTACTTCTGATACAATTCTTTCCTGGTTCATTGTTAAAAAGTACTATAAAAGAATAGAGAATTGAAGTCAATTTCAAAAAAGCTCAGGCTAAGCATTTCCAAATCTGTGATAGGAAAAGGTTTTGGGGGATGGATTCGTTCCCCATAAGATTTTTAACGCCATTCTTCATTCGCTCTTCTCGGCGGCTGCGTAACTCGCTACGCTCAAACATACTCGCCGCCCGACTCCGTCGGGTTCCCTCAAAGAGCAAATTCCGAAGGCTAAATCTTCTATGGTCACATCATCCATCCCCCAAAACCTGGTACTGAAAAGAGAGGAGAGGAACCGTGCCCGCTCAGCCTTGCTCACGGTTTTCTACACACTCAGCCTTCGCTTATGCTCTCTTTTTCTTATTTGAAAGTAAAAAATGAGAAAAACAAATAACCTGGATTATTCACGAGT
>JAGLWV010000032.1 GCA_023133225.1 Candidatus Aminicenantota bacterium
TACTCCGACAAAAGTGGAAGACCAAAGGAGCGCTTCTTTGTAAATGAATGCCAGGCCGGCATAGGAGGCGAAATAGTCAGAAATGTCAGCTCAAAGCAAAAAAAGCTTGGTGGGAAACTCTCTTTTGGCCTGAGTTCGCTCTCTATGGCTTTTCGTTACACCAGCCCGTCTATGACTGTCCTGATAGACCGCGCTCAAACGATCACAGAGCGGTTTATCAGCATCGTCATGGCCAATGGCAACTTCATGGCAGGGGGAATGAAGCTTGCACCTCAGGCTAAGGTTGATGACGGTCTGTTCGATATTTTATTGATTCATGCGCAGTCCATCCCCCAGCGTCTATGGAACTTCCCAAAGATATATAACGGGACGCACATTGATTCCTCTAAGTTCAGCTATTATCGAGGAAAGAGAATTTTTCTGACTTCAAGTGAACATGTCTTATTCGAGGCAGACGGTGAATTTCTTGGCTGGCTGCCCTGCATGGTTGAGATATTACCCTCTGCACTGCCCGTCAGGTCCACTCTTTCAGAGAGAGGATAAGCCATGAAAGACTTAATCATGAAAATTCAGAAGTTTGAGTTCGAGGCGCGGATTTTTGTTTCTTTCAGCATCGTGATATTCGTCTGTGTGCTATCCTTTTCAATATTCGCGCAATCCCCAGCTAACGCGGTTATTTTCGGCAGAATGGCCGGGATTTCTGCTGGAACATCACTCTCTGCTGGCTATTTAATTGTTGCTTTTATCGTTTTGGCCGCATCTGTTCTCAGGATGTGGTCAGGGAGTGTATTGACATCGAACCGTATGATGGCATTCCGTGTACAAGATGACTCCCTTCTGATCAAAGGTCCTTATCTTCTTGCTCGAAATCCGATTTATCTTGCGGATCTTTTTGCTTTTTTCGGATTCTCACTTGTTCTTCCTCCGATAGGACTGCTTCTTCCTGCGCTCCTTTACCTGCATTACACTCAACTCATTAAATATGAGGAACTTTCTTTAGAAAAACAATTTGAAGAGCAGTACAGAGACTATAGAAGTCGCGTCCCTCAATTGATCCCGAATCTTCGGAGCCTTCGTTCCCTGGCTGTGGTTTTTAAAGATTTCAAAATCGATCAAGACGGCTTTAGACACAACGCAGTTTATCTGCTTTTTATTCCAGGGTTTATCCTGGCATCTTTCACTCACAACATTTTCCACGCAATTGTTCTCGGAGCACCTACCGTACTCGATTGGGCCATAATCCATACAAAAATCGGTCTGGCAAAAAAGACACCGGGCAGGGATCTAGAAAAGGCAGAGCCTCAAGAAGACAAGCTTGGCGATAAAAAGGTTTTCAAAGATATCCTTTATGCTCAATGCTGGGAAGACCCTCAGATAGATAGGGCAGCCTTTAAGATCAATTCTGATGATGTCATCTTTTCAATCACTTCGGGAGGGTGCAATGCTTTAACATTTTTGATCGACAATCCTAAAAAGTTGATCGCTCTGGACATCAATCCCCAGCAGAATTTTTTGCTGGATCTAAAAATTTCTGCATTCAAGAAGCTATCTTACGAGGAATTGCTGGAATTTTCGGGAGTAAAGGAATCTAAGAATCGCCTCCGTTTGTACAGCCGTATCCGTCCTCTGCTCCAGATGAACAGTGCCAGCTACTGGGATGGACATATAAAAAAAATAGAAAAAGGTATTATCCATTCCGGCCGCTATGAAGGTTATATGCGATTATTGAAAAAAGCAATACTCACTCCTTTGATAAGAAACGGAGTCATTGAGAAATTGTTTAAAACCGAAGATGCCGAAGTAAGAACAGAGCTTTTTTTTAAAAAATGGAAAAATTTCAGGTGGTGGCTTCTTACTAGAATCTTGCTTTCCCGGAGGATGAATACACTGTTTTTTGATAAAGCGTTCTTTACCTATCTCGAAAAAAAACATTCCCTTGGAAATCATTTCGCTCAAAAAGCTGAACGAGCCATCACAGAGCTGCCTATGAAAAAAAATTACTTTTTATCCTACATTCTGCTTGGAAAATACTACAGCAATGAATACCTTCCTCCTTATTTAAGGAGGGAAAATTTTGAAACCATCCGAAGCCGTTTGGACCGGATCGTCCTAGTAACTGATAGCTGCAAGCATTTCTTTTCAACCTTGCCTGATTCTTATATTTCGAAGTTTAACTTTACGAACATTTTTGAATGGATGTCAGCTGAGGCTTATGAAGATTTGCTCAGGGAGACAATCCGGGTAGCAAAGAACGGAGCTATTATGACTTACCGGAATCTTCTTGTATTCCGGGAACACCCTGCATCTCTCGAAGAGAATATTCAATCCCTCAGGCAGCTGGCAAAATCTCTTCATAAACAAGATCTGTCATTCATTTATAACAATTATATTGTCGAGGAAATTCATAAAGGAGAAGGGAAATGACCTACAGGGCCACGCCAGTCTCCAGCGCCAGGCAGATGAAGGATTTCTATAGAATGCCGTTTATCGTCTATGACCACGATCCGAACTGGGTCCCGCCCATTACTTCGGAGGTGCGCCGCGTCCTGAACGTAAAACGTAATCCATATTTTACAAAAACAAAATTAAAACTTTTTGTCTGCTACAAAGATAATGGTATCGCTTCGCGGACAGCAATCATTATAAACAGGCTTCATCAACAAAAAATGGGCGTCAAATCAGCATTTTTTGGTTTCTTTGAGTCCATTGGCGATGTTAACGCTGTTCGCTGCCTCTTTGATGAAGCAGAAAGTTATTGCAAAAGCCATGGGATGGAACTGCTTGAAGGCCCCTTTAATCCAAATCACTACTCTGAGCTGGGGCTGCAGATGAATCAATTTAGCACTTCACCCACTTTTTTTCAACCATATAATCCTGATTATTACAGCAACCTGCTTGAAGAAGCAGGATTTCAGATTTCAGCCCGGTTTCATTCACTAAAGAATGAAAACATCCGTGAATATATTCTCCGGCGGTATGGAGCCCGACCCGTTCTGCCTAAAGCAGGAAACTATACGATCCGTTCTTTTTCAAAGAGTGATTTTAAGGCAGAATTCGAGCGCATAAGGGAAGTGTACAACGATGCATTCTCTTCCAACTGGCATTTCCTCCCTTTGAGCAAGGAGGAGTATCTCTTTTCGGCAAAGTATATGAGTTTGGTCACCCGTCCGGATTTAATCAAGATCGTTGAACATAAAGGTGAGCCCGTTGCAGTCTTCCACTGTGTATTAGACATCAATCCCGCACTGAAAAAGATGAAGGGAAAAGTTGGGCCTGTCAGATACATGAGATTTCTCTGGAACAGAAGAAAGATCCGGAAACTTATCATTTATTCTGTGGGTATCAAAAAGTCCTATCAGCATAGCCGTGTTTATAAGCTTCTCTTGACTACATTATATCAACTTTGCATGAAGTATACCGTTTTAGAAACAACCTGGATGTCAGAAGAGAACATTCCTGCGGTGAAAGCAGCAGAACATTTAGGGTTGAAACCGGATAAACAGTTTGCGATTTTTGAAAAATATTTACCTATATAAATCATTTTAAAGGATAAAAGAATGGGAAAGATTTTGCATCCACGGGATTGGGGGCTTCAAGTGAGCTCAAATGGTGAACTGAAAATCGGTGATTTCAGTGCCGTTGCTCTTGCACATTCATATGGAACTCCTCTTCATGTCGTCAACGAAAGCCGTCTGGAGGAAACCGCCAACAATTTTCGTGAAAGTGTCGAGTCTTCATACCCAGGAAAAACATCTGTCCATTTTGCGTATAAGTGCAATTCTGTACCGGCTATCACCCAGATGATCCGGGCAGCCGGATTAAAGGCCGAAGTGATGAGCGAATTTGAGCTGGATTTGGCGTTCTACTTAGGTCATGACAAAAAGGAGATCATAGTCAACGGACCGTGCAAGACCGATTCCTTCCTGCGTAAATGCCTGAAGAAGCAGGTTCGCCTCATCATTGTTGATTCTCTGGATGAATTGAGAGCCCTCGATCAAATCTCCCTCCAGGAAAATAAAAAAGCAGATATCTTGCTTCGAATCAATCCCGATTACACACCACGTGGAGTGAACAAGGGAGCGGCTACAGGAAGCCGAAAAGGTTGTGCTTTTGGATTCGATCTTAAAGGAGGAGAAGTGGCCGTTGGCTTGAGACTCCTCAAAGAAATGAGGAAGATCAATTTCTTCGGATTCCACTTTCACATCGGGACAGGCCTGAGAGACCCAAAAGATTATTCAAAATCGCTGCGGTGTTTAGACCAGCTTCTCGCTTTTACTCGTTCGGCAGGATTACCCATCAAGATTTTGGATGTCGGAGGTGGATTTGCTTCAATGACCTCAAGAGAACTCACCTCCCGCGAGCTCCTGGTTTATCAGGGATTAGAGCGCTTTCCTTCGGGTCTCAGGAAAGACAGGACAGCTGAATTCAAAGATTTTGCAAGAGAGATATCAAACTCCATCACAGGATATTTTCCAAAGAACGAATTGCCAGAACTGTTGTATGAACCTGGACGATGCATTATCAGTCCCAACCAGTTTCTCCTTCTCACTGTTCACCGGGTGAAGGATCGCCCGGGCCTCCGGAAGTGGCTCATTACTGATGGTGGTTTGGGAACGGTAACAATGCCGACTTACTATGAATATCATGAGGTTTTTTTGTGCAATGATGTCACGCGTCCCCGCACAGAGAAAGTGACCATCATAGGCCCTGTCTGCTTTGCCTCCGATATTGTTTACCGGAATAAACTTATGCCTCAAGTTTATCCAGGCGAAGTGCTTGCTGTTATGGATAGCGGCGCTTATTTCACAGCCATGGAATCCTCTTTTGGATTTGCCCGGCCTGCCATTGCTTCAGTAAACCAAAAAACTCACCGCCTGATCAGGCGGGCAGAAACTTTTGAGGACATGGTTTGCCGCGATCATATAGGTGATCTCATTAAAATCAAGGAGGAAATAAAATGAAATTTGCTATTATCTCAAATGATACAGACCTGCTGCGTGATAAAATTGCAGAATCGATCATCCGGAGATGCCTCCAACATGGGCATGAGATCGCATCACCTGATGATGACATTAAGTTCGTATTGAATCTGACCAGTGTTAAATCTCCGCAATTTTTCCGCCGCCGTTCTCAATCCATTTTTGTTTTTTCTCTGGTCACAGCAGAAAACGCTGGAGAGGATTTACATGCCATCTGCTACACAACTCTCGTGCATACCCTATCGAACATCGTGCTCTGTGCGGTCCCTTCCAATGGAGGTATTCCAGACGCGTCGGGTAGTTCCTACGAAATATATTTCACAACTCCAGAATCGGGCTTCTATCACCTTCCTCTTGATCCTGAAGCTGTTTATCAGCAGATCATTCCGATCGCAGGAGCTCATTTTGCAATGAAAAACAAACTCTCCACTGACCTTCCCCGTCGATATTGGAAAACGTCCCCGATCGTTCAAAAGATCAAAGATTATGGAAAAGAGCTGGATAAGCTGGGTGCGCTTCCTGCACCATTTCCACTCAAAGAGATTCTCTCCAAAGAAACCATTCAGCACATCTACAATCTTTTTGAAATGAAAGGCCTGAGTTATGGCAACCTCAGTGCCCGTGAGACCATTCCTGAACTCGGGGGGACAACGTTCTGGATGACGGCTCGTGGGGTGAACAAAGCAAAGCTTTCTACTGTTGGCAAGGATGTCTTGCTGGTGAAAGGATTTGATTTTGAGCAGGGTCAGGCCCTATTGAGTGTCCCACCCGACTACGACCCGAAAGCCAGAGCATCTGTCGATGCAGTTGAACACGAACTCATTTATCGTTCATTTCCCGATGTTGGCGCGATCGTCCATGTGCATTCGTGGATGGATGGAGTGCTCTGCACACGTCAAAACTATCCGTGCGGCACACGAGAGCTTGCTGAAGAAGTTCTAAACCTCTTTCTTCAGACAGATAATCCAGCACAGACTGCTGTTGGGCTTAAGAATCACGGGCTGACCATCACGGGACCCAGTCTGGATGAAATCTTCAAACGTATTCGCGGAAAGCTTCTTACGCAGGTACCTATGTTCACATAACGGGAGATAAAAAACAGGAGTGTGTTAGAAAGTATTAAAGGAGGTTCCTATGGACATGTATGCAGTGAGAACTTTGAGAAGCCAGCCTCTTCGGCTGATGCTTACGATCGGTGGAGTGGCTCTCTGTATAATCCTGATGTTTTTTCTCGTCTCTGTTTATCGAGGTGTTGCTGACGGATCGGTTGATTATATACGGGAGAACAACGCAGATCTCTGGGTCCTTCAGCACAACGCGACAAATATTCTGCGAAGTTCGTCACTGATTCAAGCTGCTCAGGGAAAGAAAATCCGCCCTATTTCAGGTGTTGAATCCGTATCCCCGGTCCTTTTAATTCTCGCTTCTATAAAGAAAGGAGATAACGAAAGAACAGTTTTTTTGACTGGCTTTGATCCTGAGAAAGGCCTTGGTGGCCCACCCCGTCTTAAAGCAGGCCGTTCAGTCCTTAACGATGACGAAATCGTTCTGGATAGAGCATTTGCCAAAAAATTTAAGTTTAAATTGGGCGACACTGTCGGTATACAGAAGCATTCGCTCGAAGTGGTTGGTATCAGTACGGGGACGAATGCTTTTGTCATCCAGTATGCTTTTGTCACATTGCGCTTTGCACAAAAAATCATTGGATTTCCCGGGCTTGCAACTTGCTGCTTGGTCAAGATAAAGAAGGGACACCCCATTGCAGAGGCTGCCGGAAATATCCGCAAAGAATTGCCCGGAATGGAGGTCTATGACCATGAAACATTTTTAAAAAACAATATCCAAGAAATGGAATCAGGTTTTCTTCCTCTTCTTTATACTGTGGCAGTCATTGGCGCTGTTGTATTAACGGTCGTATTGAGCCTTCTTCTTTCTGTCAACATCCTGGAAAAAAGGAAAGACTTCGCTGTATTGAAAACGCTCGGGTCACCCAAAGGATTTCTCGGGCGGTTAATCATCGAACAGGCACTCCTGATATCACTTGCAGCTAGCGCTGTTGCCTTGGTTTTCTTTTTTCCACTCGTTCTGGTGATTGAACAAATCTCACCTGAAGTCAGCACAAAATCTACTGTAGAGCAGGTCATAACGGTCATATTTGTCGTTATGATCATGAGTCTTATAAGCTCGTTTCTCTCCATTCGAAGATTGCGTCGAATTTACACACTGGAGGCATTCCGATGAAAACATTTGAAAATAATTCGCGAGTTGTAGAGCTTACTGATGTATCAAAAATATTTGGCAGCAACGAACACAAGACCTCCGCAATAAAGCATGTTTCACTTCACGCTTCCTCAGGTGAGCTTTTGTTACTCCTGGGACCAAGTGGAAGCGGCAAGACCACTTTGCTCACTTTGATCGCGGGATTGCTTGAACCCACATCAGGAACCATATCGCTTTTCGGGAGAAATATCGAATCTTATTCTGCCAAAGAATTACAGGAAATTCGTGCTTTAAGGATAGGTTTTGTCTTTCAAACCTTCCTGCTCATTGATTCCTTGACTGTGGCTGAAAATGTCGGGATCGTTCTTCGATTTGCTGGAAAAACAAAGAAAGAATCGCGCCGGCAGGTGATTCGGCTCCTTCGTCAGCTACACATCGATCATCTTGCCAATACATTCCCTCAAACACTGAGCCAGGGCGAAAAGCAGAGAGTGGCAGTCGCGCGTGCTATTGCAAACGGAGCCGAACTTATTATTGCCGATGAGCCTACAGGCAGCCTGGAGTCAAAGCAGGGATTTGAGATCATCCAGCTTCTCAAAACCTATTCAAAAGAGGAGAAGAGATGTGTGATCATCGTCAGTCATGACTTGCGCATTACGGAGTTTGCTGACCGCATTCTTCGAATGGAGGATGGAAAACTTATCCAATCCAATGAGTGAGAGCTCTGTTTTGATCCCCTTTTTCTCTCAATCAAGAAAAAAACATCTTTTCAACTAATATATTAGTTGACAAACTATATGTTTAGTTGTATTATATGAATGCTATGAAAGAATTCACAAGAGCTGAAGAAAAAATCATGCAAATCCTTTGGAAGCTTGAAAAAGGCTTCGTCAAGGATATTATTGAAAGACTTCCAAACCCAAAACCGGCCTACAACACCGTATCTACCATCGTCCGGGTTTTGGAAAAAAAAGGATTTGTCTTCCATACAGCGTACGGCAAAACCCATGAGTATTTTCCTGTCATCTCCAGAAATGAATACAAGAAAAATTTCCTGAAATCCTTTATAAAAAGGTACTTCAGTAATTCATTCCAGGAAATGGTTTCGTTTTTTGCCGGCGACAGGGATATCGACCTGAAAGAACTTGAAGAAATGAGAGAACTGTTAAGCGAGGAGATAGAAAAACAAAAGGGAGACAATGATGAATAGCTTGATCCAATATATCCTGGAAACCGGGATCTGCCTGGCTCTCTTCTACTTCGGTTACTGGATTTTCCTGAAAAAAGAAACCTATTTTAACCTCAACCGCATCTATTTGGTCTTTTCTGTGGTCTTCTCGTTTATTATCCCAACCCTCAACATCCCCTCTCCCTTTATTATAAGCCAGGGGATTGAAACAACATTTCGCATGACCGAGACAACAGCTTTTCCCGGACGCTCGTGGGGAATGGCTGAAATCCTTATCCTGATCTATACCGCAGGAGTCGTTTTTTTTCTTTTGCGGTTTGTGTTTCACCTTACCAAGCTCTTCATCGTCGTAAAAAAATTCGGCATTAAAAATTATGAGGGAACACACATCGTTTCCATCGATAAAGACTTTTCCCCTTTTTCCTTCCTCTACATCATTTTTATCAACGATAAAAAAATTACCGAAAACGACTTAAGGCGTATCATCGCCCATGAAAAGATTCATATCAAGCAATATCATTCTTTTGATATTCTGCTTATGGAACTGGCTACAATATTTCAATGGTTCAATCCTTTTGTATGGCCGTACAAAAAATCACTACAAGAAACACATGAATACTTGGCCGATTACGGAGTCATTGCGCAGGGCTTCAGCAAAGCCAAGTACCAACTGCTTATGTTAGAGCAGCATGTGGGGGTGAAGTTGTTTGAATTCGCAAACAACTTCAAACAATCACTAATCAAAAGGAGACTAACCATGATGACAAAAAACAAATCCAGAAGGGTCGCCAGGCTTAAATTTTTACTGGTTTTACCTTTAGCATCACTTCTGGTACTTGCCTTTGCCGATCCAAAGCCCGCTGAATCACCACTCCCTCAGATCGATGAGACTTCAAATGCTGAAATGCGCAGTCTTGACGCCGCTTCTGAGTCGATTCAGAGCTCAGACAAAAAGAAAGAGGAAGATCTCAAGAAAAAAAAGGAACAACAGAAAAAACTCGCCCAGATGAAAGACGACTTTAAGAAGCTGAGTGAAAAAGAGAAGGATATACGCAAACAGCTTGATGTGGTTAAAGACCCGGCAAAAAAGAAAGAACTGAAGACCTACTTGAAAAAAGTGCTGCAAAAGAAAGCTCAAATAGAAGAAGTACTCGAGAAAAACGGCGTACTCGTGATAACGGTGAGTGAAAACAGCCTGAAAAAAGAATTGACCGTATTGATGGAGAAAGAGAAAAGCATTAGGATAAAGCTGGAAAAAGTCAAAGATCCCAAGAAAAAAGCAGAGTTGAAAAAATTACTGACCGATGTGCTGGAAAAGCAGCAATATATCAAGTTTAAAGTGGAGGAGATGAAAAAGGCCGGAAAGAAGTGAAAAAGGCGAAGTAGGCTCAAAAAACAGAAACGTTAAAAACAAAAGGCAGAACGAAATTCTGACCTCAGGGGAAGCGAGGGTGTAAGCCTCCTCGCTTCCCTTTTTTATTTAAGCTGTTATTTCCTTTTCTTTCTTGGAATTCTAAAGTGTGCCGGATAGTCAACCTTTCCCTTTCTTTTTCCGTCTTACCTATTAAGCAGAAAATATCACACAAAAACGAATTAAGGAAAACCAAAAGTAGGCGTCAAACACATTTTCCCTATGTTTTGCCGTAATATTTTGCTATGTTATGTGTAAAAAAGTAGGCCAGTCTACAAAAACTAATTGATGAAGAGATTAATTTCGGTCCCAATCGTTATTCATGGAGGAAATGAGGATGGTTAGAGTAAGATTTGCGCCAAGTCCAACAGGACATCTACATCTTGGAAGTGCAAGGACTGCACTCTTTAACTGGCTTTATGCCAGACATACGGGAGGCAAATTCCTGCTCAGGATAGAAAATACGGACCGGGTCCGCTCTGATACAAAGTTCCTTGAAGAGATCCTCGAGAATCTGAAATGGCTTGGTATTGACTGGGACGATGAGCCGATCTACCAGAGCCGTCGTTTCGATGTCTATAGAGAAAAAGCGGAAAAGATACTTGCCAGGGGAAAAGCTTATAGAGAAGGAGAAGCTATTATTTTTAAAGTGGAAAAAGGCCGCTCAATAGAATTGAATGACATCATTCATGGGAAAATTACTGTCAATACCGACAATATCAAGGACCAGGTCATGATTAAATCTGACGGTTCACCGACGTATAATTTCTCCTGTGTTGTCGATGACTCTTATCAGGAGATAACCCATGTTTTAAGAGGAGACGACCATATTTCCAACACACCCAAACAGATCCTCTTTTACGAGGCACTGGAACTTAAGCTGCCCCAATTCGGCCACATGCCCCTTATTTTGGGCCCCGACGGTGCGAAGCTTTCAAAAAGGCACGGTGTTGTTTCAGTCGAAGAATACAAGAAAGAAGGTTTTTTGCCTGAAGCTCTGGCGAATTATCTGATTCTTTTAGGATGGTTCCCCGGCGAAGATCGCGAGGTTCTGTCGCTAAATGAAGCGGTGAAACTGTTCGACATAAACGACATGAGTGACGTTCAAGCAAAGTTCGATATCCAAAAACTCAAGTGGATGAACGGTGAGTATATAATGAAAAAAAAGACAGAAGAGCTTCTGCCACTCATCAAAGACCGGCTCTTGGTGGCAGGATTTGATATATCCAGCGTGGCTGATGATTACATTTCTAAGATTGTCGGTCTGTATAAGATCAGGATGAAGACATTGGCTGAATTCGTGGAGCTCGCCGATTTCTTTTTTAAAGACGACTTTACTGTGGATGAAGAAGGAAAGAAGAAACACCTTGATAATGAAGAGAAAAAAGAAAGCATGAGAATTTTTGCCGACCGTCTGGAGGGCCTTGAAGCATTTTCCCAGGAGGGCATTGAAGAGATCTGCCGTGATATCGTGGAGGAAAGAGGCATTAAAGCCGCGGCTGTGATCCACCCTACCCGCATGGCGATAAGCGGAAAAACAAAAGGAGCGGGCCTTTTTGAGATAATGGAAGTTCTAGGCAAAGAAAAAGTGATAAACCGTATGAAAGGTTTAAAAAGATGAAGAACGAAAAATCTAAATCAAATTTTATCAGAGATATTATTGATGAGGACCTGAAGACCGATAAATACGGAGGCCGGGTTCATACCCGCTTCCCGCCTGAACCCAATGGATACCTTCACATCGGACACGCCAAGTCCATATGCCTCAATTTTGGCATCGCTGCTGATTATGCCGGATTGTGCAATCTGCGCTTTGACGATACAAATCCTGAGACCGAAGAAATCGAGTATGCAGAATCTATTAAGGAGGACGTAAGATGGCTTGGATTCGACTGGGAAGACCGTTTGTATTATGCGTCTGACTATTTTGATCAGCTCTACGGGTATGCAGTCCAGTTGACAGAAAAAGGAATGGCCTATGTTTGCGATTTAAGCATTGACCAGATAAGAGAGTACCGCGGCACATTGACGAAGCCCGGCAAAGACAGTCCGTACAGGAAGCGGCCAGTTGAGGAAAACCTGGATCTACTCAACCGTATGAAGGAAGGAGAATTTGAGGAAGGCTCCCGCATTTTGCGGGCAAAGATCGATATGTCACATCCGAATATGTTAATGCGCGACCCAACTTTCTACCGGATTCGCAAGAAAACCCACTACAGAACTGGCGACAAGTGGTGTATCTATCCCACGTATGACTTCACCCATTGTCTTTCTGATTCAATCGAAGGAATCACGAATTCTATCTGCACCCTGGAATTTGAGAATAACCGTCCTTTGTACGACTGGATTCTTGACCAGCTGGAAGTCCATCATCCCCAGCAGACCGAATTTGCACGCCTCAATCTCAGCCACACTGTTTTGAGCAAGAGAAAGCTTCTTGAACTGGTAGAAGAGGGTCATGTAAGAGGATGGGATGATCCGCGCATGCCTACGATCTCAGGATTGAGAAGGCGCGGATATACACCGGAATCTATCAGGAATTTCTGTGATCAAATCGGAGTGGCAAAGGCAAATAGTATTGTGGACTTGGTGCAGCTTGAAAACAGCCTTCGTGAGGAGTTAAACAGAACGGCTCCGCGCTTTATGGCAGTTTTGCGGCCGCTCAAGGTGGTTATTGTTAATTATCCGGAGGATAAGGTGGAAGAGCTGGACGCAATCAATAATCCTGAGGATCCAAGCATGGGAACAAGGAAGGTTCCGTTTTCGCGTGTTCTCTACATTGAACAGGACGATTTCCGGGAAGAACCTCCGAAGAAATTTTACCGTTTAGCCCCGGATCGAGAAGTGCGCTTGCGTTATGCGTATTTTATTACCTGTGTTGACGTGATAAAGGATAAGAATACAGGCGAGGTGGTAGAATTGCACTGCACGTATGATCCGGCAACACGAGGAGGCGATTCGCCTGATGGACGCAGGGTCAAGAGTACGATGCACTGGGTTTCGGCAAACCAAGCAATCGATGCTGAAGTCCGTTTGTACGATAACCTTTTCACAAAACGAGACCCATCTGAAGTGGAGGAAGGCACTGACTTTAAATCAAACCTGAATCCGAAATCCCTTGAGACCCTCAAAGCATGCAAGCTCGAACCAGGTCTGAAAGGTGTAGCTCCGGGGAGTCGCTGCCAGTTTGAAAGGCTGGGATATTTCTGTGCTGATTCTGTCGATTCTTCGGCTGAAAAACTTGTGTTTAACCGCACGGTATCCCTCCGTGACACCTGGGCAAAAATCTCTAAAGCGGCCGAGCAGCAAAAAAGAACCTAGATTATATAAACACTTAATCACTTAACTTTTGGGCAAAGATTGATGTCCATTCTTTCCTGACAGATAATCCCAAAACCGTCAGCAAAAAGCATCCAAACAAAGGAAGAAGAGAAAAGCTGTAACCCAAAACAGGAGATCTCTATCCTTTTTTGAAAATATCTTAAATTTAACAAACCTTTGACAAACTCTTAACAAAGTTTTGACAACTTTTGAGGCTCAAGAAGTTAAATTTTAGATAGAAAGAAATTTAAAAGGAGGTGATAACAATGGAGAAAAAATTTAAAAAAAGGCAAAAAGGGATCTTTTGGAGATCAATGAAGAGGAAATGGAAATCAAAGAAAATATCCTATTTTCAAAAAAGGATAATTTTCTCAAAAAGGAGGTTTAAATGAGCAAAAAAATATTTATGACACTGGTTTCTCTCTTTATTCTTCTTTCTGTTCCATGGGTGTCCTCTGGGGAGGAGTCAGCGAGCTTCGATTTGAATGCCATCCATTCCTACTTATATTCTTTCAGCCTTTCTGACAGCTACTGGGGAACAGCCAAGATAAGTACGTTTAGTTTTCATGCAGACAAAGTATCCTTAGGGACATTCGCTTCTGCCAAATACCCAAGCTACCCCGAAAAAGCATCCGCTAAGAAGATCGATAAGGGTCCGATCGACCCGCATCGCCTTTTTATCATTCCTGAGGCCGAGGTGCTCCGCTCGATGGAAGTCAATATCGGTGGAGGAAGTGCCTTCGGTGTAAGGAAAACAGAGTCGCGGCCTTTATTAGGACACGTAAGGTTCGGCCTCGGAGACGTATCCGAGGTAGAGGTGAGCACCCAAGGTATCATTAACCGACTTGCTGAAGGTTCACCCTCCATTCCAACAGCGGCTTTCAAGTTGAGATTTCTTCCTGAAGGAAAGTGGAATCCCTCCATTGCAGGTGCCCTTCGGAGCTCCCTCTGGCACACGGAGGAAAGGGATCTAGAAACGTGGGGTAAGGTCAAATTCCAGAAAAGGCTGTCTACGCTCTATTTTGTGGCTTCCAAGACTCTTGGAAAGGCGAGCGTGCACGGAGGAGTCAGTATCAACGACATGCGAATTAGAACGAGGACAATTGATAATGAGCCTATTTCCCCAACCAGCCAATGGGAGAGTGAGAATGATAGAAGTTACTATAATAAAAACCTCATCGGTCCTTTCTTTGGCTTACGGGTAGAAGTTAATCCGAAGACCTTTTTGATGATGGAGTACGAGCAGATCGCCAAGTACGATTTTAACGAGGAAAATCCAGGATTATCAAAAGAAGATATCTCTACCGAATGGTTAGTTATAGCCGGGGTAAGATTCTTTTTCTTAGACTGGCTGGCGCTTGATACCGGGGTAATGTATCGAGGCGACTACCATGGCATCGGGGATGCCCTAATTTCCGCTGGTTTGAACATCAACCTGTCACTGCCGAGAGTTGTGAAAAGCCTGTTTAAAAAGTGGTAGGCCCGTTTAGTTTCAGGGGTGGGTTTCGAGCCCGCCCCTCCCCTCTCCATTCACCAGAATCAGATTTGAGGAGAAAAGAAAATGAAACGGATCATTTTTACTCAAATATTGTTCACCCTTTTTATTTTCTTTACCTCACTTTATGCCCAATGGGCAAGAACTTATGGAGGAAGTAATAAAGATGGAGCTTTTTCCATCCAACAGACAAGTAATGGAGGCTATATTGTCGCAGGTGGCACTGAATCCTTTGGTGCTGGATCCAAAGATATCTGAGTCTTAAAGCTGGACTCAACTGGAGAAATTAGCCCATCCTGTGGCTTTATGGGAAACTCATATGCCACAATTACAGATTCTTTTGTTACACATCAGGACATATATGTAACACCTCAGGAAACAACTGTTATACCTTTTGATACAAATGTTTTCCCTCAAGATACGGAGGCGATTGTCACTCTGCTCTGCTCAATCCAAGAATACACCCTTACGATCTCGACAAACCCAGGTGGGACAACAGACCCTGCTCCTGATACATACACGGACTATGGTGGAATAAAGGTTGCCATAACAGCCATCCCCGACAGCGGCTATGCATTCAGCGAATGGAGCGGTGATGCATCTGGAAACGAAAATCCGATAACGATAACTATGGACAAAGATAAATCCATAACAGCTATTTTTACTTCTCTTGATGAGGAGGGCGAGACCGGCAGTTGGGAGTTGAATTGTTTCATTGCAACGGCAGCTTATGACTCTCCGTTACACTCTCATGTGGAAATTCTCAGAAATTTCAGGGATAAATACCTGATAACGAACAAGCTTGGTCGCAAGCTGGTTAAATTATATTACAAGTATTCACCCCCTTTAGCGAATATAATTGCGAAACACAAAACATTGAAATTTGCCGTTCGGATCAGCCTTTTGCCCCTGGTGGCTTTCGGCTACTCGATGGTATATATTGGCCCGATCAAGACCTTTACTTTAGGTTTCCTTTTTATATTTTCAGTCTTCCTTTCATGGTTTATAGTCAAAAGAAGAAAGAGAAATGGGCAAACCTAAATAACTGTTTTCCCCAAATTTTCTTTTGACATTTCAGATTTATTTGTTATATTGTAAAAAAAGCTTTAAATGAATGGAAAACAATATTTCTCTAGCCAACGGATTGACAAACTTTTGAAAATGTTTGAAAAGAAACGACTGGAATGCACTCTTGCTATCGGGATCCGCTGCTTTGAGAATGTAAAAAGGGCTGCAAGGCTGGAGGCGTAAGAGGTCATTCATGGAAGACAAAAGCGCTGAAAAAAGAGAGTGTAAACGGTTTGTGATTCCGGGGGCAACGGTCAGCTATGAGCTTAAGAAAGGAACTGAAGAATTTTCACAAATTGTTGATATGAGCCGGGCAGGAATTAAGTATCAGAGTGATAAATCTCTTGATCTCAATTCAGAACTAACCTTAAAAATTTCCATTCCGGGCGAAACAATTCCTTTAATCCTTATTGGACAGGTACGGTGGATTACCTTCGACAAGAAGAAAAAAAAATATTTCATCGGGATTCAATTTAATCCTTATGGAGAAAAATCAGGGCAAAATTACCCTGGAAATCTGGTGAAAATCATTGCGCTGGAGCAAAAATTTTCAACTCCTCAGGAATCTGAGTCCGATAAATATGAAATTGACATTGAATAACACCAAGATTTTTGGTTAACATCATATAAAGATCCATCATCCTTTCCTATTTCACTGCTAGGAACACTTCTCCACCCCAAATAAATAGGGGATAAATAATAAATAGGGGGACACAATACCTATTTCCTGATTTATTCAATTGTTTATTCTTCGGAAATAGGTATTGTGTCCCTCTATTTATTTTGTGTCCCTCTATTTATTTGTTTTTTTTATAATTTTGCATAAAATACCCTACAAGATATTAATACGTTCAGATACACTCTGCCATCCGTCCGCATATCGCCAATATATAGAATGGATCAGGATGGATACCTCCGGCTGGAAGAACGGAATATCCTATCCTTCTATGACTATCTGAGAGTAATCTGCGACTCTGCTCAAAAGTTTACTTATGTCTTGAAGAAGGGCCATACGGTTTCGCCTGAGCCTTTTGTCTTCGGTCATCACCAGAACGTGATCAAAAAATTTATTTAATGTCGATCTAATCCTAAAAACGATCCTTTGGGACTGCGAATAATCTCCTTTTGAGATCAAAGGAAGAACATTGCTTTTTATTATAGAGAAGGTCTCATAAAGCTCTTTCTCTTCTTTTTCAACAAGAATTTCTGGATTGACTTTATATTTAGAGAGAGGCTGATCACGGAGAATGTTGTTTACTCTTTTGGAGATGAGAATTAAAGGTTCAAACTGCGGGCTGTCTTTCAAACTATCCAGGGCCTTAAGTCTGAGATAAGAAAAATATATGTTATCAATACCTGCAGAAACGGCTGCATTTACCAAATCATATCGATATCCCTGATTTTCAAAAATATACTGCAACCGGTTTTTAAAAAAATCCATACAGTAAGTTTTTACTTCATCCTTTGACTTTTCAAGCCTCTCCCCATAAACATTCAGTACTTTATCAAAGAGACGTGATATTGGGAAACTCAGTTTCTTATCCAGAATAATTTTACAAATTCCATGGGCATTCCGGCGCAGACCAAACGGGTCTTTTGAACCCGAGACCTGTATTCCCATTCCCAGAGCACCCATAATGGAATCTAACCTATCAGCGATCGAAAGAATGGCTCCTGTAAGCGTTAAGGGAGATTCATCACTTAGGCTAATGGGCTGATAGTGTTCGTAAATCGCTTTCCAAACCGGAGCCGTATACTTCTCTTCCTGTGCATAAAGCCCTCCTATCTTCCCTTGAAGAGAAGGAAATTCCCTGACCATTTCCGTAAGGAGATCTACCTTTGCCAGTTCTGCTGCTTGAATAACCTGGTTTTTAACTTCCCTGTTCTCGATTTTATCAGCAAGGTATGCAGTGATTTTCTTCAAACGCTGGGTTTTATCCCCATAGTTCCCAAGTTTTTCTTGAAAGATAATACGGCTCAAGCCATTCACTCTATCTTTTAGAGAGATTTTCCGGTCTTGCTCCCAGAAAAACCTGGCATCTTCTAATCGAGCTTTAAGCACTCTTTCATTTCCTTTCCGGATAAGAGATTTGGGATCTTGGAAGGCATCGGCCACGCCTAAAAAGTAGGGCAATTGCTTTTTCCCTCTTACTACAGAAAAAAGTTTTTGTCCTTCTCTCATGGCTGTGCTTAACACTTCCAAGGGCAGCTCTAAATATTCCTCAGGAAAGGAACCCAACAAAACACGGGGATGTTCGACATCATATGTAAGCTGTTCCAGAAGTTCGTCATCCGGATAAAGCTGCGCTTTGAGAGAGGCTAACTTTCTCTCTATCTGGCTTAAGATCATATTTTTTCTTCTTTCCGGATCAATTATGACTTTCATCTTTTTCAAGGATTCCCTGAACTGGGGAAACGATTTTATCTTTATTTTTTTGGGGAAAAATATTTTATGACCGCTTGTTGAATCACACGTATGTTTTCCTGCTATTGAAAATGAAAGCGCCTTTCCTCCGAAAAGACATAAAATGTTTTTTATTGGCCGGGAAAACCGAAAAGAACTTTTCCCCCATCTCATTGTTTTAGGAAAGGAAAGGGAAGAAACAATTTGAGGGAGAATCTCAGATAAAATCTCTCCAGTGGGTTTTCCTTTTTCGATCTTTCTAAAACCCAGATACTCCCCCCGTTCTGTTTTAATAACTTTAAGTTCACTGACTTTAACTCCTTGAGCTCTGGCAAATCCCATGGCAGCAGGAGAAGGAGAGCCGTCTGCTCTATAGGCAACGGCTTTAGGCGGACCAATAATCTCTTCTTTTCTATTTTTCTGTCTCGGCGCGAAACCACCAATAACAATTAAACGACGGCTGGTTCCATATGTTTTAATCTGTACCACATCAATATCCTGAGCAATGAGTTCCGCCTCTAATTTTTCCTTGATTTGCGAGAGAGCATTCTTCACATGGAGAGGGGGCATTTCTTCGGTATTTAACTCCAGGAGAAATTCCATCAGGAAAAGTTCTCCTTGGCTACGTATTTTTGTGTTATCCGAGTGACCAGGCTTCTTATCTGGGCTATCATCTTGACTCTTTCTGTAACACTGATTGCTCCTCTGGAATCGAGAAGATTAAAAAAATGAGAACACTTAAGACACATATCATATGCAGGTAAAAGTAAACCTTTATCGATAAGCTGGTTGGCTTCTTTCTCGTTCAAGAGGAAAAATTCTCTGAGCCTTTTAATGTTTGCATAGCTAAAATTGTATTCTGAAAATTCTTTCTCTTCAAGAAGCCGCAGATCCCGATAGCTCACATCCCTAGACCAATTCAAGTCATAGATGTTATCTTTGACCTCCATAAACATTTCTAATCTCTCCAGACCGTAAGTGATCTCGACCGGTACTGGAAAAAGATCGATTCCTCCCGCCTGTTGAAAATAAGTAAATTGAGTGATCTCCAGACCATCCAGCAAGACCTGCCATCCGACACCCCAGGCTCCGATAGTTGGAGATTCCCAGTCGTCCTCATCGAAACGAATGTCATGCTCCTGGAGGTTTATTCCCAAAGCAGTCAAACTCTTAAGGTAGATCTGCTGGATGTCCGATGGAGAGGGCTTTATGATGACCTGGAATTGGAAATGCTTTTGGACTCTATGAGGATTCTTTCCATAACGTCCATCTGTGGGCCGCCGTGATGGTTGCACATAGGCAACTCTCCATGGTCTTTCATCCAGAACCCTAAAAAAAGTATCAGGGGTCATGGTTCCAGCACCCACTTCAAGGTCATAGGATTGAGCAAGATAGCATCCCTTGTCATCCCAGAACTTCTGAAGGTTCATGATAAGGCTTTGAATACTCATCTTACTTGTTCCACCTCAAAACAAGCTGGCGTGCAGCAGTCGTCTCATCCAGACGTCTCACATAAGATATGTGCGGAGCAGATTTTAATATTTCGGGATTCTCCTTCGCCTCCTTTGCGATCTGTTTCATGGCATCGATGAAAAGGTCAAGGTCATTTTTGCTTTCGGTCTCTGTGGGCTCTATCATCAGAGCTCCATGAACGATCAAAGGAAAAGACATGGTCGGAGGATGAACTCCAAAATCTATAAGTCTTTTTGCAATATCAATGTTCGACACGCCATCTTTTTTCTGGAGTTTATCCGAGAAAACACTCTCATGAAGAGTTGGCGAGGTGTATTCAAGATGGTACTCATTCTCCAGGCTTTTACGAACATAATCAGAATTCAAAACAGCAATCTCCGCAACTTCCTTTAACCCCTGCGGTCCTAAGGATATAATATAAGCCAACGCTTTGACAATAACCAGAAAATTTCCGCAGTAACTCCTGACTCTTCCAATGCTCTTTGGACGGTTAAAGCTTAGAATGTACTTATTCTCTTCTTTCTCAATTATGGGAACGGGAAGATAAGGTTCCAATTCGCGCTTCACGCCAACCGGTCCAGAACCAGGACCGCCGCCGCCGTGGGGAGTGGAAAAGGTCTTGTGCAGATTCAGATGAATCACATCGACATCCATGTCTCCGGGCCTGCAGATTCCAACCAAAGCGTTCAAATTGGCACCATCCATGTAAACAAAACCACCTTTGGAGTGAACGATCTCCGCTATCTTTTTTATATCCGCCTCAAAAATCCCCAGAGTATTCGGGTTAGTAACCATCAAGGCTGCCACATCTTCTGTCATGTGCTGGTCAAGATCCGACACATCAATCGTTCCCTTCTCATTGGATTTTATTTCCTGAACACGATACCCACAGATGTGAGCGCTCGATGGATTTGTCCCGTGGGCTGAATCCGGAATGAGAACTATCTTTCTTGGGTTTCCCCTCTCTTCAAGACAAGCGCGGATGAGCATCATACCCACCAATTCACCCTGTGCTCCTGCTGAAGGCTGAAGGCTGAAAGCGTCCATTCCCGTTATCTCGGCCAGAAGCTCTTCTGTTGTCTTAAGAACCTCGAGGTTACCTTGAACGAGATCATGCGGAGCAAAAGGATGCGATGATACAAACCCTGGAAGAGAGGCTATTTTTTCATTTATCTTAGGACTGTACTTCATAGTGCATGAGCCCAGGGGATAAAAACCTTCATCAACACAATAATTTGTTTTTGAAAGACGCGTAAAATGCCTGACAATTTCTACTTCGGAAACCTGCGGAAATCCTTCTATCTCATCTCTAAGGGAAAGGCCCTCAAGAATATCCTCCCTGGGTGGAACATCAAGCTCAGGCAATACAAAAGCTCTTTTGCCTTTATCACTTATATCGAATATCAAAGGCTCACGGATCATTCTTGTTTTCCTTTTAAAGCCTCTTTCAGGCTTTCTGCCAGTCTATCGATGTCTTTCCGTTTATGCGTCTCAGTCACGCAGAATAGGGCGCAATTTTCAAGCTCCGGATAGAATTCACCGAGGTTCAAACCTCCGATAATTCCCTTTTTCCTGAGAAAGCTCTCGATCTTTGACAAATCTCCTGAAAACTCAAGAACAAACTCGTTAAATATTTTTCCGGAGAACTTTCGCCTTATGCCCTCAATCTGACAAAGTTTTTCCAGAGCATAATTGGCTTTCTGGATATTCTGCCAGGCAAGCTCTTTTAATCCTTCCCGGCCAATAGTCTCTAGAAAGATAGTCGCTCTCAAAGCGCATAATGCCTGGTTTGTGCAGATATTCGAAGTGGCTCGCTCCCTTCTTATGTGCTGTTCTCTGGTGGATAATGTTAGAACAAATCCCCTTTTGCCTTCTACATCCTTTGTCTGCCCCGCGATGCGTCCTGGAAACTGCCGTATAAATTCTTTGGCACAGGCCATAAATCCTAAATAAGGCCCGCCAAAGCCCAGGGGAAGGCCAAAAGACTGCCCTTCTCCCGTAACAATGTCTGCTCCCAGTTTACCCGGTGCTTCAAGAAGGCCAAGGGACACGGGTTCTGAAACGACCACTATGGATAAGGCCTGGGCGGTGTGAGCCATATCGGAAATCTTTTTCAGATCCTCTATAATTCCTAAAAAATTGGGCGATTGGGAGACAACAGCAGATATATCATCATTCATTTTTTCTTTTAAATCCTCAAAATCGACTCCCCCTTTTTCGTTATATCCGATTTCTACTATCTCAATTCCCAAATTTTTTACATACGTCCTGATAACTCTTTTGTACTGAGGATGGAGTGTTCCGGTTATTAAAATCTTTGTTTTTTTATTCAAACGATGGGCCATGAGAACTGCTTCAGCCGCACCTGAAGCTCCATCATAAAGAGAGGCATTGGCTATGTCCATACCTGTTACCTGGCAAATAAGCGTCTGAAACTCAAAAATGACATGAAGTGTTCCCTGGCTGATCTCTGGCTGGTAAGGAGTATAAGGATTCACAAATTCTCCTCTGGAGCTTAAATAATCGACAACATATGGAATGATATGGTTATAAGCTCCTGCCCCGATAAACGAAAGAAAATCCACATAACTGTTCTGTGCTGCTATCTTCTTAAAATACTGATAGAGCTCTATTTCTGTTAAGGAAGAAGGAAGGTCGAGCAACTTTTTCAGCTTTATGTTTTCTGGTATGGTGCGAAAAAGCTCATCAAAAGAGGATATGCCGATCTTAGCCAGCATCTCCCTCTTATCTCTGTCGCTTAAAGCAATGTAACTCATGTTTTAAATATTTCCCGCCTTAACTCAATTATCCAGGTTAGATGGAATGGATTATTCTTCGATTCCCTCAAGAAATTTCTCGTATTCAGCCGCCGGCATTAGCTTTTCAAGTTCTGCCTCATCTTTTAATTTAAGACGCAAAAACCAGCCTTTCCCATGAGGGTCCTGATTAACAAGCTCAGGGGAACCATTCAACCCATCATTCACCTCGACAACTTCACCAGAAACTGGAGAGTATACATCGGAAACGGCCTTAACTGACTCAATAACTCCGATGGTCTGATGAAATCCCAATTGAGTTCCCTTCCCTGGCAGTTCGACATAGACAACATCTCCCAACTGCTTTTGAGCAAAATCTGTGATCCCTATGGTCGCTATATTGCCTTTAACTTGAATCCACTCGTGGTCTTTCGTGTAGTAAAAATCATCAGGATACATTTCTTGCCTCCAATCCTTAGTAAGAAATATGACTTACTTCCTGTTTTATTCTTCTAGTTTCTCTTATAAAATGGAGTAGGAACAACTCGAGCTTTAACTTCTTTCTCTCTAATCCCAATCTCAAATTCAGTTCCCACCTCGGTTTGCTCTAGAGGAAGATAAGCTAATCCTATGCTCTTCTTCAAAAAAGGAGAAAAAGAACCGGAGGTGACTTCAGAGATTTTATCTCCCTCTAAAAAGACTGGATAATGAGAACGGGCAATCCCTCTCTCCATGATTTCAAAGCCAACAATTTTTCTTTTCACCCCTTCTTCCTTCTGTGCCAGAAGAGCTTCCCTTCCTATAAAATCTCCTTTTTTAAACTTCACCAGCCAACCCAGAGCAGCTTCTAAAACAGTCGTGGTCTCATCTATATCATTGCCATAGAGCATGAGCTTGGCTTCCAGGCGGAGAGTATCCCGGGCACCAAGCCCTACAGGAAGAAGGCCGTAGGCTTTCCCTCTTTCTAGGATAGCGTCCCAGATCTTTTCAGGAAAAAGAGAAAGGGTGTAAATCTCAATACCATCTTCTCCTGTGTAGCCAGTTCGGGAAACGAGAACTTCCTCACCTTCCATTTTCCCCCAGTTTGATTCGAACACATTCA
>JAGLWV010000320.1 GCA_023133225.1 Candidatus Aminicenantota bacterium
CCACCATAACTCGTACTTAGAGAGGGTCATTTAAATGAAAGTAAAACCGGAAGTTTTTGCGTTGCTAAGAACCGGAAGTTTTTACTTTGCCTTGACATTTCTCTCGTATATACCTTGACAAGAATAGAAGATTTGGTTATAAATTATAGACTTAGCCAAAAGGAGGTGAGTATTTTTGGCATTTATCGTCGTTGAAAATGGCGAATCCATTGAGAGCGCTCTTAAGAGATTCAAAAGAAAAGTCCAGCAGCAAGCAATAATAAAAGAGATTAAAAAACATTCTGTTTATTATAAGCCTGGTGAAAAAAGAAGAATGAAAGAAGCCCAAGCCAGGAAGCGGATGCGCAGACGCATGAAGAGAGAAAAAGACATCGAGTATTAAGATTTTGTCTTGCCCTTGGGTGAATAACATTTTACAGAAGCAAATACTTTTTTTTCTAATCAGGAGTTGAGTTGTCTCTTCAGGAAATACAAGAAATAAAAAAGCCTCCTTGGCTCAAAGTCAAATTTCCCTCGGACAAAAATTTCTTTCGCGTATCCAACACCTTGAAAAAGAAAGGTCTGCATACCATCTGCCAGAGTGCAAAATGCCCCAACATCTCTGAGTGCTGGTCTCAAAAAACTGCCACTTTCCTTATTCTTGGAGACGTCTGCACGCGCAGCTGCCGTTTCTGCGCCGTAAAAAAAGGAGTGCCCTCACTCCTGTTTGCGGACGAGCCAGCAAGGGTTGCGGAGGCGGCTTCTCTGCTCGGCCTTAGCTACGTAGTGGTTACTTCGGTAACGAGGGACGACCTTCCTGACGGTGGGGCATCTTTTTTTGCCCAGACTATAAAAGCATTAAAAGAAAGAATTCCCGAAGTTAAAGTCGAGGTCCTGATACCGGATTTTAAAGGGAACGAGAAAGCCCTGGAAACAGTTGTCAGGGCTCAGCCCGACATTTTGAACCATAACCTGGAGACAACACGGTCCATCTATCCGCACATCAACAGGCCTCCGGAACACTATGAGCGTTCCCTTAAGGTTCTGGAAAAAGCAACGAAAATGGGTGCTCCTACCAAATCTGGGCTCATGGTGGGCCTTGGAGAAAAAGAAGAAAAAATCATTGCATCCTTTGCTGACCTGAGAAGTGTCTCCTGCGACCTTCTCACTATCGGCCAGTATCTCCAGCCTACAAAAATGAACGCGCCTGTCCGCAAGTTCTATTCCCCAGAGGAATTCGAACAATTAAAAGAAATTGCTCTAGATCTCGGGTTCAGGGACGTCGAATCAGGACCCCTCGTAAGAAGCTCCTATAGAGCCCATACCATGTATAATTCATTCAAAATGAGAGATGCCTAAAAAATGAGATATTTCCTCTTTACCGACATTCATGGAAATTTTGAAGCACTTCAACCAGTTCTCGAATTTGCCCAGAAAATGAAAATAGACCATTACATTTGTCTCGGCGATCTGGTTGGCTACGGCGCTTCTGCAGACGAGGTCATCGACAGAGTCAGCGCTCTAAAACCCCTCTCAATTATCAGGGGAAACCATGATAAAGCTGTCTGCAACCTTGATTCAGTCCAGACCTTTAACCCTATTGCTGCCGCAGCCATTCACTGGACAAAGAAAAATATCACGAAAAAAAACATGCAGTATCTCACCAACCTTAAACAGGGGCCAGATATTATTAACGATGACATCATGATCTGCCATGGATCACCTTTTGACGAAGACCATTATATATTCGGGGAATTCGACGCAAAAGAAGCTTTCTCCCACTCAACAACTCCTCTCTGTTTCTTCGGCCATACACACTTTCCCTTTGTCTATACTGAAAAAAACAGCCTTATAGACGGGGCGTTTATCCAAGGGAGCTCCAATGAGGTAAAGATTGAAAAAGACATAAAATACCTGATCAATCCCGGTTCAGTGGGACAGCCCCGGGATAGAAACAACCGGGCTGCATGCGCCATCTATGACTCCGATGCAAGAACAGTCAAGTTTTTCCGCTTTGATTACGATATCAGTGAAGCACAGAAAAAAATTAAAGCTGCTAATCTCCCTCCTGCCCTGGCCGAAAGACTCCGCTTGGGTATTTAAGAAATCCATGTTCTACACCATCCTTGACTTCCCACGGGGCCAGATTTTCCTTGCCAAGAGTGAGAAAGGGCTGAGCTTTGCCAGTTTCATAAAAAACCAGAACCGGCTCAAAGAAATAGCTCAATATTTCAAAAAGAAATCTATCCCTCTTGAACTCGACAGGAAGAAGCTCCTGCTGGAAGAAAGACTCTTTCAACACTATTTCGATGGAAAGAAAGAAGATTTCTCTGCTCTATCGCTCGACTTCATAACGGGTACTCCCTACCAGAGAAAAGTCTGGCTTGAAACGAGAAGAATTCCCTTCGGCAAAACCAAGACCTATAAATCTCTTGCCGAAAGATTGAACCATAAAGGTTACAGAAGCATAGGTCAGGCTCTATCCCGCAATCCCACTGCGATTGTCATCCCCTGCCACAGAGTTCTCAGCTCTGACGGAAGCTTGGGAGGCTTCTCTGCGGGACTCGAGCTTAAAGAATACCTTCTCCATCTGGAGGGAGTAAGCGTACTCTCTTAAACTCTGGGGTTGGCATAACAGTAAAGACAGCTATGGGGACAGAACTGAGTGTAGCTTCCGATATCAACCGACTCTGTGCAGCGGCATTCAGCCCGCTGGCTTCTGTCTTTTTTTTTCGAGACTGGCTCCGAGTGGGGGTGAAGAACCTGAAGATGCGCTCCGTCGATGCACGCTGAGGGGCGAACTCCCGGTATCGAGGAGAGAAAATTCTGGCTGCAGGAAAAAAGACTTAAATTCTGAAGTTTCGCAATTCGAGCCAGGATTCGAGTTTCGTTCTTTTTCTCTTCTGGAGTGGGATCGATGTAAGAAAATCCGTATTTTGACGAACGCCTTACGGCTTTAGTGTACCACTGAGCGAAGCTAAACCTGACATCCCTGATTCCCCGCGCATTAAGCACTGGAGCCAGTTTTTCAAAAAAATGGAGGTTGGTCCTTGTCTTCTCTTCCTCTCTCCAGTAAACCACAGGATCAAAGCGAACGGTTATCCTCTCCGGCATGCCTGTGATTTCTATTAAGGATTCCAGTTGAGAGAGAGCTGAGGAAGGGCGCGGTACATCCTTTTCGATAAAAGTCCCTCCCAGGCCCGTTATTGTAAAATGGAGGTAGATCTGGTCATATTTTTCGAGAGCCGAGCTCAGGGAGCTTCGGTTTTCGATGAGGTTAGTAAAGTTTTTTGACCAGAGGACAATTGTGTGTACTGTCTCCGGGCTTAAATCGACTGTGTAGGTGTGCCCGGATGGCCCGTGAACCCGCACCTTTTCTTCCTGGAATGCAAACGAGAGCCATTCCGGAAAAAAAGCAACCAAATCCGTTCTTCGTGAGGCGCTGATGACTTTTCTCATTGCATCTTGACAGCCGGGGAGAATGACTTTAATATTTTAACTAACGAGGACGCTTCCCGCAATGACTGTGCTTAAATCGGAAAACCTGACCAAGAGTTATAACCGGCGGATGGTTGTCAAGGGAGTGGATATCGAAGTTGACTCCGGCGAAATCGTTGGACTTCTGGGTAGAAACGGAGCGGGTAAGACAACGATTTTCCAGATGGTCGCAGGTCTGATTAAGCCTGGCAGGGGAAGCATCTTTCTGGATGAAAAAAATATCTCCCGCTATTCAAGCCACCTGCGAGCCGTGGCCGGCATTACCTATCTTCCTCAGGAGAGTTCAGTTTTTCTTAAGGCTTCAGTTGAAGATAACCTCAGGCTAATCCTGGAACTCCAGACGCATAAAAGAAAAGAACGGAAAAAAATCGCCGCACAGCTTCTTGAGGAACTGGGTCTTTTGCAACTTGTCAAGCAGCCCGCTTACAGCTTATCCGGTGGTGAAAGAAGAAGACTTGAAATCTGCCGGTCCCTCATCATCAAACCAAAATTCCTTCTTCTGGATGAGCCTTTCACGGGGATTGATCCCCTGACCATAATCGAACTTCAGAAAATTATGCTGAACCTGAAAAACAAAGGAATCGGAATCATCCTCTCCGACCATAATGTCCAAGATACTTTTATGATCGTAAACCGCGCCTACATCATAGATGATGGTAACATATTGATCGAAGGTCCCCCGCAGAAGGTTGCCTCAGACGATCTGGCAAAAGAGAGATTTCTCGGAAAAGATTTCAAGTTTGGAGATGAAATAAATATTTAGTCTTCTTGAGCAAAGATAAGATCACCCAGAGTCATTCCCAGCAAAAGGAAAAAGAAGAAGAAATACACAACCAGAAGAATCAAGTAGAATCCAAGAACCTGTAAGGCCGATACTGAAATCAATCTGAACAGAGGGACCTCCATCAACCGGGAAGCCCCCCAGAGGGAGGCGAACCATATAACGCCTATGGAGATGAAGTCAAACACTCTGGATTGCAGCCGGGCTAAAAATTTCGACGGGCGCCGTACCTTTTTTTTCTTTTCTTCGACCTCTTTTTCGAGAGGAAGACTTTCTTGTTCCGAAACTTCAGGGAAAGAAACTTCTTCCTCTAGGTCTTCCTCTTTTCTTTCTTCCTCTAGCTCTTCTGACTCCGGAAGGGGAGCTTCTTTCATCTTTTCTGCCCAGGGAGGAATGATTTCCTCAGTTTCTGTAGTAATCCCAGGTATTTCTTCTGAAGGCGGAGCGGGCTCTTCTTCTTGAATAGGCTCCTCTTTTTTTTCTGCTCTCTCTTTCTTGACTGAATCTATGAATCTTTCAACCTCTTCTCTTTCTCTATCTTCGGTATCGGGGACTTTCTTTTGCTCTTCGATTTGAGGCGGTTCTTCCCTCTCTGGCTCCTCTTCCTCCTCAGAGAGCGCTGGTTCCTGAGCCTCTCCTGCCTCTTCTTCCGCTTCCATTTTCTGGAGGGACTCCGTTTCTTTTTTTATTGCTTTCTCCATCCCCTCCGGAAATTCTTCTAAGGTGTCAGGAATTTCTCCGCTCATTCCCTCTGGAGTTGAAGGGATTTTATCCTCAGGGATTTGAGCTTCTTCCTTTTTTTCTTCCTTCATGGAGTGCAGAAATTTTTCAATCTCTTCTTTCTCTTTTGTTTCCGCATCGGGTATCTGGTCCAGTTCATCGGTCCTGAAAGTCAAATCTTCTCCTGTAGGAGCAGCTTCTTCTTTCTCCTCCATCTCCTCTTTATCTTTTCTTTCTTCTATCTCTTCCGGCTCTTCTTCCGGTATTATCTCTTGTTTTTGGGTTTCAGGAATTTCCTCTTTCTCTTCAGATGTCGTCACTCCTTCTCCAGGAGACGGCTCTGCTTTTTCTTCCTCGTCTTCCTCTTTCTCTAAAGCCGGCTCTTCTTCCACGATTTTATCGCCTGGGATTTCCTCCTCTATATGTTCATCTTCTGGAAACAGAAGCTGGGTACCGCAGTTGGAGCAGTATTCTAATTCCTCAGCAATTATTGCCTTGCAATAGGGACATCTTCGAATAGCCATTACCTTATTTATAAAATGAAAAAAATAACTTGTCAATCAAAGTTCTTTCAATCTCAACACTACATTTGTTTTGTCCAAGCAACCGACCGAAGGGAGCATGGCAATCTCATGAAGAAAGGAGAGGCATAAAAAATTGACAACAGAGGACATATTGAATAAAAATAGGAGGGCCGGGCGATTAACTCAGTGGTAGAGTGCTACCTTCACACGGTAGA
>JAGLWV010000321.1 GCA_023133225.1 Candidatus Aminicenantota bacterium
TCTTCATCTTTCTCGAAGTCTGCCTCATAACATCCGTAGCCATGCTTTTTTCTTGCTTCTCAACACCGATACTGAGCTCCCTCTTATCCTTCTCTTTCTACCTGATCGGCCACTTATCCTGGGGATTAAAAACCCTTATCGATAAGATCAAACCTGGATTTGGAAAAACGCTGACTCAGATCATCTACACCCTGGCTCCGGACCTTGAAAACTTCAATTTTAAAACAGAAATCGTGCACGACCTGCCTATTCCTCCCCAAATTTTCCTTTTTTCTACTCTCTACTGGATGGCTTACACCCTCGCTATCAGATCTTAGCCTTAATCGTCTTCAGGAAAAGAGATTTTATTTGAACGCTATGAAAGCATTCAGCAAGGAAAAAGGATTTAACACCCTGTTCCTCGCCATTATGCTCATCCTGACCTTCGGCCTCCTTATGGCAATGGACTATCAAACAGCATTAAAACAATGGTGGGAAATCTATAACACTGCAGAGGACGAAAGAACTAAAAAAATCGCCTCCAACCATATCTACCAAACAAAAGCCGCCATAGATATTCATGCGATAGGCCTTGCTATCAAAAAATTTAAAGAAAAATACAGCCGAAATCCCGTGGATTTATCCCAGTTCCTGATGCGGAAAAAAGAGGGAGTGGGCATGGGCGATGTGACAATGATGCTGATGATCGGTGCCTATCTGGGCTGGCAGCAGGCATTCTTTACCCTGATTCTGGCTTCTCTTGCCGGGGCACTGGTCGGCGCTTTCTTTATCTTCTTCAAAAAGAAAAGTCCCCAATATGCTCTTCCCTTTGGGACTTTCCTTTCTCCGGCCGCTTTTTTCGCCCTCCTCTGGGGAGAAAAGGTTCTCACCGCTTATTTGAGTTTGTATAAAAATCTATTGCCTTAACTCTCCTGAATTATTTATAAAAACTCCCGATACAAAAAAGAAGCCTGTCCCCTTTTCCCTTATTTTTATTGAATTGCTATTTTATTAGGTTATTGTTTTCTCCTGCCAGGATTTAACTAAATAAAAAAAGTTTTCAGGGTCAACATCAAGGCTCAAATCAGATAAAGCCTCATCATAATGAAATCTTGCATTAGAAGCCAGTTCAAAAGACTTACCCACAATTGAGCCATAAAAATCGGAATTGCTGCGAAAATTCACATCAGCCTTGGGAGCATAAACCGCACCCCAGAAATCGGAATTGGAATTCCACTCCATTTCTCCGTTAAAACTATCTGTGCCAAACACCAAAAGTTTAGTGGGATCTTCAGATAAATTGTTTATGCTGGTGTTGCTGCTCTGTTCAAAGCTTCCACCGAGATAGATAGTGACCGAAACGCCGTCAGCAATCTCAAGCTGTGTGTTGCTTCTCATGGAAAAATCACCTGTTATATAAAGTGTCACATCGGCTGTGATTGTTACCTCGGCGTTGCTATCGAGCGTGAATGAGCTGTATTCTCCGCTTTCACTGATCGTTGCGGAGTCGTTACCTCCCAGATAATAATCGCCCCCGAAAGAAAGACCTACAGGAGCAGCAACCGAAGGCATTCTTTTTTGTCTGGATAAAGACTGCCTTTCTCCAAAAATTTCTGCATTGGTCCCCACTACTATATGCGTGGCCGGGTCACTTCCAGGCCCAGAGACCGCATCGCCGTAAATTTTAGCGTTGGGTGCTAAAAATATACATCCGGAGCCAGAGGCATTGGTACCCACATCTCCGTTAGAACCTACGTTCGGGCCTCCGTAGCTTCCAAGGGTTGAGTCATAACTATCAATTTTTGCGTTGGAGAACAAGTCCACTCCTTCCCCCCCTGCAAAAACTGCGTGATCAAAGAGATGAAGAGGACCTTCCTCTTCTAAGGAGACCATGGTTGTCCTGGCTACCAATTCTTGAGAATCCGTTAGAGACACCTTGCCAGTAGATTCGATCACAGGATTTTCTCCTTCGGGGTCTGTAACCTTTATATCGATATCTCCCATCACATTTCCCCCGGAGGTTTGAAAATCGGAAATGGTCAGTGTCCTCAGGGAGATGTCTCCTTCCCAGGTCGAGATATCTCCATAATTCAGCTCCCAGATAGCTCTTTCGATTCCGGCTTCAGCCAGGGAGATGGCTACGGATGATTTGCAGCTTTTTTGAGTGAGTCTGTTGGCAGAAGAAAGTTGGAATAAAAATGGCGTAACAAGAAGAAGCATGCAAGTCATGACGATAATACTAACAAATAAGATAAAACCTTTCTCCTCATGCCGTCTTTTAAGGTTCTTAGTTCTTATCTTCTTCATTTGCCTCGCCTCCTTTATTTACGTGAGTTTAGTCGGCGAGAAAGTGAAAGAGTGCCCTGCCTTTAAGGGTAATTTTTAGGGTGATTTTTTTACCACCCTCATACCCCCCTTATAGCTAATCAAACTACTGAAGTGAATGAGAATAGATCTTTGGACCCTTAATATCTATGAGCTGCAAAAAATAAACTTAGTCGCTTGAGTAAGGTAAAAACTGAATTTTCATTTCATAAATTAAAGCTTGTTTTTAATGTCAAAAAGGGTTCCTGGACTGATTTATGCTTCCTTTTATTAAGAGCGCGGATGGAAAATGAAGACGCCTGGACTGAAGGCTTTGCCTAATGCAGGAAGCCAGCCAAACACACAGGGATCATGAAGATAAGGATAAAATGGATGGAAAATGAATTTTATTATTTTCTAGGGAATATTATGGTTAAAATTTTTCTTGCCAAGAGAGGACAATACAAGGAAGTTCTTCGACAGCAGCCTGCACAATTTCAAATTGAGTTAGAGCCTTATCATAATGGATTTGTACGTTAGAATTATACTCAATCCTATTAGCTGAAACAGAGCCATAAAAATGACAATTGCTGTCAATAGTTATATCAGCATTCGGCGCATATATGGCTCCATAAAACTCCGCATTGGAATTTATAGTTTGAGTTCCGATAAAATTATCTGTCCCAAAAATTAAGAGTTTGGTGGGGTCCTTAGACGAATTGTTTAAATTAGTGTTGCTATCCATAAAAAAACTTCCATCAAGATAAATCGTAACACTCGAACCACTCTCAATTACAAATGTTGAATTGCTGCCCATGAAAAAATCACCTATTATATAAAAGGTAACATCACCCGTGATCGTAACAGTGGCGTTGCTGTCTAAATAGAAATTGGAGTATTCTCCGCTCTGGCTTATGGTATCGGTATCACTACCCCCCAGAAAATAATCGCCCCCAGAAGGAAGGCCCTCAGGAGGAGGAACGGAAGGCATTCTTTTTTGTTTGGATGAAGCCTGCTGTCCGCCAGTAATGCTAGAGCTGCCATGGGTTTGTATCGCTGTGGATGGGTCGCCTTCAGGCCCGCAGTAAGCAGAACCGTTTATTTGAGTGGAGCCGTTTAAACTGATAGAGTCATAGCCAGTGGCATTGGTGCCCAAATTCCCCTCGGAACCAACATTTCCATCCACACCATACTCTCCAAGGGTTGAGTCATAACTATCCATAACTACATTTGAATCCATAATTATGCTTGAACCCCCAAAAGTTCCATGATCCCAAGGCTGATAGAATTCCCTCTCTAATCCGACTCTGACTGTCCTGGTTACTGTTAGAGAGCCAAAATAGGAAACGCTGCCTGTAGCTTCCACCACAGGATTATCTCCCAGGGAATCTTCGACACTAATCTGGATATCTCCGATTATGTCCCCACCAGAAGCCTGAAAAGAGGAGATGTTTTTTGTCCGCAAGGAGCTGGACCCACTCCAGCTCGAAATATCTCCATGATTTATCTCCCAGATAGCTCTTTCTACACCGGCTTCAGCCAGGGAGAGGGCTGCCAAGGAATCGAATGATTTCTTAGTGAGCTCTTGTTCAGTGGAGACTTTGAGTAAAAACGGCACAACAAGGAGAAACATAAAAGTCATGATGATAACAGCAAGAACTAAGATAAAACCTTGTTCCTCTTTCATTTTTTGAATTCGCTTACTTCTTTTTTGCCTCAATTCCCCTCTGTCCTTGATTTAAAATTGTTCTTTATTCTCTCGTCGAGTCATGTTGACGTCAAATAAAAAATACTCCTAAATTTATTTACTGAACTAGTTAAAGCAGGAGATAAATTATTCATATACTAATCGGAAATTATCTCCTGCCAGGATAAAACTTCAAATGAAACGCCTGGCATAAACACTCTTTCTAAAGCCTTATCATAATGAAGCCTTATATCAGAACTTGCATATATAGAATTAGCCATAATTGCGCCGAAAAAATTAGCATTGCTGTTTATAATTATATCTGCCCCCGGTGCATAAACAGCACCATAGAAATCTGCGTTGGAATTCCATACCATTGTTCCCTTAAGACTACTTAAAGCCAAGACCATACATTTAGTGGTGTCTTGAGTTAAATTGTTTATCATGGTGTTGCTATCCTGTAAAAAGCTTCCTCCAACATAAAGTGTAAGACTTGAGCCATTAGGAATTATTAGATGAGAGTTGCTTGTCATTGAAAAATTATTTGATACATAAAGGGTAATATCACCCGTGATCGTAACTATTGCGTTGCTGTCTATGTTGAAATTGTTATATTCGCTACTCTGGCTTATGGTGTCGGTGTCTGAACCTCCCAGATAATAAGTGCCCATATCAGTTATGCCCTCTGGAGGAAAAACCGGTTCCATTTCTATTGGCTCGGCTGAAGCCTCCCTTTGTCCATTAATTACAGAACTGCTAAGGGTGACTATTACATTCGGGTCATTTGGATCGCCACCAGGGCCTATGATAACATCGCCATTTATTTCAGCGTTGGAGTCTAGTTCAATACTGCCATTGGCAATGGCATTGGTGCCTATATTTCCCTCTGAACCCGGATTCAAAGAGTCATAATCATTAAGCTGCGAATCATAACTATCAACCATTGCATTACCAGACATGTACACACTTGTTTCCCCATAAGCTCCAAATTTATAAGGAAGAAATCCATCTAATTCTACTCTGACCGTCCTGTCTACGGTTTGAGAGCCAGTTAAGGCCACACTGCCTGTAGATTCTATCACAGGGGTATCTCCATCAGGGTTTTCGACCCTTATCTCGATATTCCCTATTATATCCCCACCAGAAGCCTGAAAAGAGGAGATGTTTTTTGTCCGCAAGGAGCTGGACCCACTCCAGCTCTTAATATCTCCATAATTTATCTCCCAGATAGCTCTTTCTACACCGGCTTCAGCCAACGAGAGAGCTGAGATGGATTGGTAGGATCTTTCCGTAGATCCTCGCTCGGAAGAGACCTGGAACAAAAAGGGTACAGCAAGAAGAAGAAAGAAAGCCGTGATAATAATAGCTACAATCATGATAAAACCCTTTTCTTTATGCTTATTTTTGGAGTTTCTCTTGCTTAAATCCTTCATTTTCCTTAGCTCATATATATATAATCCGTATTTATCCTTAAAACCTTTAAAAAGGATTTTCCTTCCACTTCCTGGTAAAAAATGCCGCTTTATGTTCCAATTTTGTTCCGCAGCTTGACCATAGTATTGAAGGTCTCCGAATAGGTCTTACCTATCCAAGTCTGTGATGTTGTCAGGGTAATATTGACTCTGTAAACCAGGGAGAAATCTGCAATAGAACCAAGGCCCGTTCCTCCAGAGCTTAAAACGAAAGCACCAGCATTGTCGGCTATTGTCCTGGTGACATCAGCCCTTGAGCTGACTCCGTCATTGGCATCAACAATTCTCTCCAATCTGTTGGAGAATGTAGGATTCACACGATAGATGATATAGTCAAAATCGTTCGCTATGTCGATTACCAGTCTATTTGCATCCACGGATGCGACTTTAAGGATTAGACAGTTATCAGAAGTGGTGTAGATATCATAACTGGCAAGAACCTCAATTCCATCTTTTATGTCTCGAGAGAGCCAATTGAGCGCCTGCCTGCTGCTGCGGAGCACGTCTGCCCTGGCACTTTCGGTTATAAAATATTTCTGACCAGCAGCATAGAAGGTAAGCAAGGCAATCATGATAAAAGACACAATACCAGTTACTATTAACAGCTCAATTAGGGTGAGACCCTTGGGGCTTGATTTTTTTTTCTTGACTTTCATGGCAGTTTTTGTCCCTTTTTTTATTTTTTATTTATCCCTTCTCTGGTTATAAAAGTGACAAGATCCTCCCTCTGCGCACGCCCACGGTAGGTCCATTGAACAGTAACTGTTATTTTTTTGATATCATCGCCCTCGGAACTTTCGACAACTACGCCACCACTGGCTTCTTCACATCCACTCTGAGTGCTCAATTGGTCAAGGCGAGTATTCTCAAAAGAGGTTCCTAAGCTCACAATTTCATCGTAAGTTTTATCGCGAATATCTTCTAATTGCTCTTGAATGATTTGAGTAGCGATGGCCGTCTGTTTCATTCTGGAAATTATGCTCAAACCATAAATAAAACAGCTAAGAAGTGCAGTCAAAACTCCTGACAAAATCACCATGGTGACCAAAACCTCGATCAGAGTAAAGCCTTCCTCTTTTTTCTTTTCTCTTTTTCGCATCATCTTATTTCCTTAAAATAGATTCTTTCCCGTTTATTGACTCACCAGCTTAGCTCCAAATTCGGCTTCTTTCCCCTGGTTTCCTTCCTTTGAAATGAAAACGTCCAAAATACGGGAATCCATAGTATTCTATCGCATTTTTTCAATTTGTGCATCTTTTATTTGGGCGCCAAAAAATCCTTTTTTTCGTTTTTCTTCCTTTTATATAGACTTAATATACTTTTTTATCTATTTTGGTCAATAGTCCCCAACGATGAATTTAGGGGTGGTTTTTTCCCCCTCCTGTTTCCCTCCCTGAGGAAGCTCTCTCACCTCAAAGGGCTAACATTCCTTAAAGTTTTTCTATAGCAAAAATATCGCTTGTCCCTGCCTCGATTTTAAATTTTTCTGAAACCGGGAGGCCAAGGATCCAGACAATTTCGTTCCCGGAGAGAAAAACAGGACGTTTTTCCCTTTCGGAGAGAGAGAAACCTTTGGCTCTCATGATCTCCTTGAGCTTTTTTTTGCCTGGAGCTCCCAGAGGCTGATAACGGTCTCCCTCCCTTCGGTTTCGAACTAAAAGGGGAAAGTGCAGTTTTCGAAGGTCCAGGAAAGCCCTGGTTTGATCATCGAAATCAAGAGATAAAGAGTCCGTTCTCCTTATTCTCTTCCCTTCAAACTTCCATTGGAGCTCCTTGATATGAAGAGGCTCCTCTCTTTTCCACGAGTATCCATATCTTACTTCATGAGGAATCTCTCGTTTCACAAATATCTGACCGTTTTCTCTTCTTAAGACAATATTTCTTTTTAAGGGGAATTCTTTTCCTTCACCAAGACTTAAGATGGATTCGACATCTTCGAAAGAAATCCCCCTCAGATCTCCTCTTAACATGGAAATAAAATCCCGGACAATCCGCCTTCTTAATGCCCGGGAAAGAGAGGAAAGAGATTTGTGATCGAGATAAATCTGATTGTCCCTTTTTATGATCGACCTTTGAGCTTTCTCTTTAGCTATTCTTTCTAAAAGACTGTCTTCCTCACGAATGATCGAGGCTATCCTGCTCAGGCGGGTCATGATTCTCGGCTCGAAATTTTCTCTTATATAGGGAAGAAGGTCCAACCGGATCCTGTTTCGCAAATACCGGCGGTCAAAATTGCTTTCATCAATGCAGAATTCCAATCCTTTCTTTTTAAGATAGGCCTCGATATCTTCATGCTTGACCTGAATGAGAGGCCTGACAATTATTCCTTCTACAACAGGAAAGATACCTGACAATCCCCGCAGTCCGCTTCCCCTTAAAAGCCGCATCAAAAAAGTCTCAGCCTGGTCAGTCATCGTATGGCCCGTGGCGACTTTGGCTCCGCCGATCTCCCGAGCTTTTTTTTTCAAAAAATCATATCTGAGCTTTCTTCCGGCTTCCTCGATGTTCAG
>JAGLWV010000322.1 GCA_023133225.1 Candidatus Aminicenantota bacterium
CAGATCAGAGACTATCTGGACAGAATTGACCAGGTATTGATCATGACAGTCCATCCGGGCTTTTACGGCAGTAAATTCCTGCCCGAAACCATGGTGAAAATAAGGGAGCTTAGAGAAGTACAGCCGGAACTGGATATTGAGGTTGATGGTGGAATAACGCCGGATACGATCGAGGAAGTCAATACAGCAGGAGCGAACATGTTTGTTTCCGGTTCTTACATTGTCAAATCAAATAATATAAAGGAGAGATTGGACATACTGGGAAGTTTAGTAAGTGAAGAATAGAAAATTGTAAAGGCAGCCCTCGGGAATAAGGCGGGAATCGTGGGAGCCGCTGCTCTGGCACGGGAAAAAATAAAAGGAAAGGAATAATGAATCCATTAAAAGAGCTACAGAAATACGGCCAGACTCTTGACCTGGGAGAATATAAAAATCAGGTTGAAGAGCGGCTAAAGTCCTGGAAAAAACAGCATTTCTCCCGAAGGCTCTGGTCCAAAGATCCCAGCCTATGGTTCCCCGAGCCCAAACCGGAAATCACGGACCGCCTTGGCTGGCTGGTGCTTCCTGAACTGAAACATGAGCAACTGGAAGATCTTACTTTATTCGCTAAAAAGGTAAAAGATGAGGGAATATCCCATGTCGTCCTTCTTGGAATGGGAGGATCTAGCCTGGCTCCGGATGTCTTTCAGAAAACATTCGGAAATGCTTCGGGCTATCCAGAATTGATTGTTCTGGACAGCACACATCCCTCTGCGGTTCTATCCGCCGAAGGTAAACTCAATTTTCGTCGGACCCTCTTCCTTGTATCCAGTAAGTCAGGGACAACTCTGGAAACTCTATCTCTCTTCCGGTATTTCTGGAAGCAGGTGAGCCGAGTAAAAGAAAATCCCGGGCATTATTTTGTCGCCATCACCGATCCCGGTACTCCTCTTAAACAATTGGCCCAGGAGAGGGGCTTTCGGATGGTTTTCGAGGCTAATCCTGATGTGGGAGGGCGCTATTCCGCCTTTACAAATTTCGGACTTGTTTCCGCTGCCCTTATTGGAATGGATATCCACAGGCTGCTTGACAGGGCATGGATTGCATCCGAGAACTGCGCACTCTACATCTCTGAAGATAAAGCCTCCGGCATTATTCTGGGAGCAGCCCTGAGCGAGGTAGCTAAAGACCGGGATAAACTGACTTTTATAGCCTCTCCATCGATTAGAGATTTTCCCGATTGGCTGGAACAGCTTATTGCCGAGAGTACGGGCAAAGACGGCAGAGGAATCCTGCCGGTTGTTAACGAGCCTTTTGCTCTGCCAGAGGAATATGGTCAAGACAGATTCTTTGTGTTTCTTACCTTAGAGGGAGACGATACCCGGGGGATTGGGGAACGGATGAGTGCGCTGGAAAAAGCGGGTCATCCAATGGTTCGTATTACATTAAAAGAGAAATTTGATTTAGGCAGAGAGATTTTCTCCTGGGAGGTTGCTGTTGCATCAGCAGGTTCAGGGCTCGGGATACATCCTTTCAATCAGCCCGATGTCCAGTTGGCAAAAGATTTTACCAGGATGGCAATGGAAAAAGGGAGCAAA
>JAGLWV010000323.1 GCA_023133225.1 Candidatus Aminicenantota bacterium
GTCAATCTCCTTGACTGCCGCTGGATAGACAAACAGGAGAATGTGCTGTTCTTCGGCCCACCAGGCATCGGCAAAACTCACTTATCCATAGCCTTAGGTGTAGTTGCTGTGGAGAAAGGCTATAAGGTTTGCTTTGAGAGGATAACCAACCTGATAAAGCTGCTTAAAACAGCCGAGATCCAGAAGAGTTCAGAATACAGGATAAAACGCATCATGAAGTCAGACCTGATCATTATAGACGAGATCGGCTATACCCCGATAGAGAAACGTGAGGCTAATCTCTTTTTCAACCTGATCAGTGAAACCTATGAAAAAGCATCCATAATCGTTACATCCAATAAAAGCTTTGAATCCTGGGCGGAGATGATGGGCGACAGTGTGATGACCGCAGCAATGCTGGACAGGTTGTTACATCATGCCCGGGTTTTCACTCTGGATGGAGAATCGTACAGAATAAAAAATCAAACAAAGGAGGAATGATCATTTCCGGCTCGCTGAAAAATGGTATTTCTGTTTACCCAATCCAGTGTATTTCCACTTACCGGGACTATAGCAGAACTACTTACCGAGACTATGGTAAAAGTCCTTGCTTTTTGCAATTTTGGATAGAGGACCTTGAAGACCGACCTGGTCAGGGCTCCTGAGGCTAACAAAAATGACCTCAATCTACTACTGAATCGTGGGACTGTTCGGGGAGCATAGTCTGAGCAGCGAAGTGAGTCCTTCTTCATTGAAGAGAAGACGAGCGGTATGTTGTTCGAACTTGTGTTTTTTCCTCTATAGGCGTTCGAGTAGAGTAATATTGGATCGTGATCTGGCCTTTCTTGGGGATACGGGAGATCACACTGGCGATTAACTCCAGATGATCATGCACTCCTATGGTGGACTGCCTATCCAAGGCTGGTGGCTGACTTGGCCTTTGGTCTCATCAGGGGAAATCTTCTGGAGGGAAAGCAGAGAATTGATTATGATAATTTATCCTGATAATAAAGATTTAGATCACAGCTACCTGTTTTCACATAAGCTCATTTCCTGAGACCAGTTCCAAATATCTCAGACGGGCCTTTACGACGACTACGAAGAGACGAGAGAGATGAGGGAACCTGTAGCCCAAGAAGAACCGCTGCTACTTGAATGCGGTGAAAACCATTTAAGGGGTGACACATCCAGAAAAAGCTTTCTCCCTAATGCTGAGAGATGGCCTGGCATGCTCAGGCCATCTCCTTCAAGCAACTGAATTAGTGTTCAAGATAGTAACATCCATCATCGGGAGCACAGCAATAAACTTTTCCTAAGTAAGTATGGTTACAATATGCGCAACATTGTGAATCTTCTATATGTACATCACAATTCAGTAACCTGCAACCCGCGCAACGGCCATTGCATTCCCATTCGGCTATCATGGTGTTTGTGACCACAATTAAGAGCAGAACTAAGGATAACAACAAAACAAAAACGGTTTTTGTCTTCTTAAACACAGTCTCACCTCCTTTCTTTCGTGGATTAAATTTTCTTCGGCCGAAGAATAACGATCTTATTTTCTGGGACTTTTTTTAATAAATAAAAAGTTTTTTGTCCCTCTTTTTCAATAACAAAAAAGTCTCCAAAAAAGGTATCATAAGCTTCATTCTCGTATTCATAATAATAATAGTTTCGTAGTCTGCCATTGTTGTCATATTCCAATATTTCGGTACGAGGAAAGTTTTGTAGGATATAAAATCCCTCTTTGCTAGCGCGGATCGAAAAAATGACTGTCATCAGTGGTTTTTTCTTTTTTATGCGATCTAAATTAATTTTTTCTTTTTCTCTCATTACTATGTGTTTAAGCTTGTATTCTGCCAGCAAGTCACCCTTCTTGGAATATTTACTAACAAGAGGAAAACTTTCATATGCTATAAAAAATTCGTCTTTGTCATTAATACTTATCATTATCATATTTGGTATCATCCAGTTTGATTTGCTACCAAATCTCGCTTCCCCAAAGGAGGTAAGCAATTTTCCGGTATTATCCAAGATATCAACCAAAGGCGATTCCGGATGGCTTCGCAGAGGAACAGCATAGATCAATTCATTATTACTAATAGCTATATCCCGAAGGGCCTTAAATATTCTAAAACTTCTAACATAATTGCCTTTTAAATCAAAGAACTGAAGCCTCATATTGCCCGTATCGCCAACAATTATACTTTTCGGAGTTGCAGACAAACAACGGATATTTGAAAACTCACCTGGTCCCTGTCCTCTTTTCCCGATTTTTCTAATATAGGTGCCTTGTTGGTCAAACATGAGAATATGACAAGCTTTTTGATCATAAACCACAATGTTGCCATTTAATAAAGAGTTCAGCCCGATAGGTCTCCACAAGTAAACGCCCTTCTCATAAAGATCTTCAGATGGAAACGATTGTTTTACCTCAAGTTTTATAGCATCTTTCGGCACTGGAAATTTTTTTAGCCAAGTTTTCCAGATTTTTACTAAGTCTTCTTCTTTATACCGTGATGACTGTGAGAGTAGATAAGATGCTGAATTTAAGATTATTAAAATGCTAAATAGCGAGCATAATGTAGTTTTGTAATATTTCATTCTATTTCTCCTCTTTAATTAATGAATACACATAGTTGAAAAAAGAGGAATAGCATTTACATTTTCTGTACGCAGTTTTCAATATTTTTCCTGATTTTTCTGCAATAAAGATTATATCTGTTAAAAAATCTTCTCTATATCGTTTTATAAGCGAATCCCATTTAATATTTAATTTATTATCAGCAAGAATAACAGGATGCGATATTTTTAATTGCGATTTTAAGTTGATAATATCTTCACTATCGAACTTTCCATTAAGTATGGATAAAATATAAACTGAGTCATTTTTCTCTCTATATATTCTTTTGAGAGTCTGAATAATATTTCCGCCTGAGCATGAATCGCATATTTCTGTAAAAAGGGAAATTATAAAATATTCTTTATCTTCGTTATTTTTGATTAAATTATTTACCTGAGAAAACCATTTAAAATCATTAACGTGTTTATTTTCTATTATTAATTCTGAGATTGAAAAGAAATCTCCTTTTATTAATTCTTGTAGAAAAACCTTAGGACCTCTCTCATATCCTAAATCATTTCTTCCTGAGCTTATTACAATCCTATTTTTATTCACTAGAAAATAGAATCCATTATTTGGATTGAGATTAAATTTTGAGCACAAATCAAAATAATTTTTTTCGATGAATATAATATTCTTTGAATTAAATCTTCTTTTTAAATTTAGGTCTGTTGAATCGCTTATAATACCTAAAAAATGAAGGTTTTCATTAACCCATTTCGTATAAACCGTTTCAAGCAAAAAGATGTCTGGTTGAAATCTAGAATTGATGAACTGAATATATAAGTTCCTCCCTTTAAAATCAGAACTCTTGACTTTGCTCCCATTTATATCGATTGCCTCAAATTTGGGTAATTCAGTTATTTGATCAGGATGTTGATAAGACCTTTTTTCCCTTTGGATAAATATAAAAATGATTATTGCTGTTAATAAAATTATAATTTTTATGAATTTAGCTTTTTGGGTATTTTTTATTAAAACTCTCCCCACATTCTTTTTTGTTGAGTAATAAGATGAATATTCCGAGACTTACAAATGTAAAATCCCTTAAAATTGGCACAGCGTTGAAATAAACCGTTTTAATTAAATCAAGATCATCGAAGTCCAACGGATCAACAAATTGAACATATAAATTTTTACCTTCAAAACTACTACTTTCTACTGGATTGCCTGCAACATCTAAAGTTTTAAATTTAGGTAATTTTGTAATCTTAACCTTAGGACTTTTCTGAATGATATCAATATAACCTTTCTTTTGAAGTTGAATAAAGACTACTGCAATAATAAAAATCGTGACTGCAGCAGTAATTTTGACTATTTTCTTTTTATTCACAATCTTGTTTTTCTTCTAAATGAAATTTTTAGTCAAAGTCTTTTTCCTGTCTGTGATAATCAGAAGAATACCACATAATAAGAAAAATACATCACGCAATACGATGATAAACATATTTGAACTCGATAATGGTGAAGAGTTTGAAAAGCAGCCACAATTTTCAAGTGTTCCGTTCAGTGATTTTACTCCAATTATAATCATAAAAATCAAGAGTAAAAAAGATAGGGCAAAGGCTGATTCACGAATAAATAATCCGACTATTAAAAAAATGCCCAGAATAAGCTCTATCCACGGGAGAAGATAAGCTACTATTTTGACTGAAAATCTAGGAAGGATATTATAATTTTGAACTATTTTTGCGAACTCTTCCGGATAGGCAATTTTATCAAGACTTGCATAGACAAAAATACCACCTAATAATAATCTTACAATGAATTGAGCTATGCTTAATTTAAAAATGTTACCTCCTTCCATTATGCGGCATAAATGTTGCCTTCTTTTTGAATACTGCAAATTTTGTGCCAGATTTTCTCCTCTTTTTCTTGGGGATTTATGAATTAACATTTAACAAGAATCGACTCATAGCTCGACTTCTTTTTTTTATATCCTTTAATTCCTGTTTAACTTATTGAAATTAAACAAAAAATAGAAGTCGTCGTAATGCCTTCCAGAATCGAGTAATAGCTCGACTACATTCTTAATTTGTGTATTCTAATTATGTCCATAAATTTTTTATAATCTTTTTGATTGATATTGAATAATGGTAGAAGATTTTTATAGCTGCCTTTTGTTTGTTCAAGCCCTATAGCAATGATTTCTTTTACTTCCTTTCTATTCAATTCTCTACGTAAGAATGGCTTGTGTATGACCTCCCAGAAGCTCTTTTTTTCATATTTAATTTTTCTAAATAATTCTTCTGTGCTATTCAAATTATTCTTTTTATTAACAATCTCTAATTCAATATCTCTAGGATTAATGTCATTGTCATTTGAAAAAATAAATGCTCTCTTGATTATATTCTTTAATTCCCTTAT
>JAGLWV010000324.1 GCA_023133225.1 Candidatus Aminicenantota bacterium
GCCTGCCGGGATGTTGTATTGGTGGCCCCTCGACCAGAAAAACTGATTGCGTTAAAGAAGACCATCGAAGAAGAAACGCCCAAAGCACAAGTGATAATTGCTAGTTATTCAGCTCCCTACCTTTCTGATGCAGATCTTGTTGTTACGACTACTTCTGCATTCGGCCAAAAAATAATTGATATCTTGAAATTAAAGCCAGGCTGTATCGTATGTGATGTAGCAATTCCCCCTGATGTTAAAAAAGAAGATGCTCAACTTCGGCCCGATGTATTAGTGATTGAGGCTGGTGAAATCAAATTGCCTGGCAATCCCGATGTTGGATTCAACATTGGCTTGCCTCCTGGCATTGTCCATGCTTGCTTGGCAGAGTCAGCCCTTCTGGCAATGGAGGGACGTTTTGAGAATTTCACGTTGGGACGCAACATTAAAATTGAACGGGTTAAAGAAATCTACCGCTTGTTTAAGAAACATGGTCTGAAACTCGCAGGTATGCGGAGCTTTGGAAAATACGTTACTGACGAGGAAATTGTTCAAAAGCGAAAAATGGCTGATTCCCTTCGTAATCGCCCGGAAAAAATAGGGCAACAAACCATTACATGACCCCTAGTTCTTACGGGCGTAGATGAGCTTGTACATGGCAGGAACGACGAAAAGAGTCAGGACCGTCGCAAAGGACAGCCCAAAAATGATGGTCATAACCAGGGGATTCCAGAAAGCGGCATTGTCACCACCGAAGTAGAACTGCGGGTCCAACTCGCTGAACAGGGTCACGAAATTGATGTTTATGCCGATGGCAAGAGGAAGAAGTCCCAGGATCGTAGAAAGCGCTGTCAAAAGAACAGGAGTCAGACGTGTGGCACCTGCCTGGACGATAGCCTCAACTTTATCCATGCCGCTGTCAATCAGCTTATCCGTGTAATCAATGATAATGATCGCATTTTTAACCACAATCCCGGCAACAGCGATGATCCCCATGCCCGTCATCATGACAGAGATATCCAGGCCAAAAACCGCAAAGCCAAGAAAAACCCCTGTCAAGCTGAACACGACCTGAAGAATGATGATCAGCGGCTTGGCTAGAGAATTAAACTGTGTGACCAGTATGATCAAAATCAGGGCCATGGCAATGAAAAGGGCTTTGATCATAAAATTGCCGACCTCAGCCTGCATATCCTGTTCACCGGTGAACTTTACCGTATAGCCCTCTTTCAATTCGAATTTAGGAAGCTGCCTGCTGATTTGGCGAATAATTTCGTTGGCATTGTACCCAAAAAGCACGTTGGAAGACAGGGTGATGACCCGCTTATTGTCCAGCCTTGTGATTCCGCCGTAACTTGTCCGGTTTGTCATATGGGCAAAGGATGAAATCGGGATCCTTTTCGGCCCTTCCTTCCCGCCGGGAACCATGATTGTCTGGCTGAGAAGAACATCTATGTCATTCCGGTATTTTTCGTCCAGCCGGACCATGACCGGATATTCCTCCTCCCCTTCCCTGAACTTGGAGACCTCTGTCCCATAGATGGCTGTGCGCAGGACCATCCCCACCTGAGCTGTGGAGATACCTAGCCTGTTTGCCTTATCTCTGTCAATATTGAGGATAAGTTCCGGCTTGCTGACCTCCATGCTGGACTTCAGCTCCTCAATTCCTCGAATGTTCAATGAAGCGATGAACTCCTCCAGTCTAGAGGTTATGCTGACCAGTTCGTCAATATCATCTCCGTTAATTTCCATGTTGATAGGTTTCCCGGTTGGAGGTCCCATCATTTCCCGGTCAATACGGATCTCGGCTCCCGCTATGCCAGTCAATTCTTTGCGCAGCTTCACCAGATACTCCATCGTAGATATTCCGGTCCTGAATTTATATTCCACAAAGGAGATTGTCACTCTGGCAAGCTTATCCTGAGTGAAACGCTCAAACATTCCGCTTCCCGCATTAGCGGCTACATTGGAAACCACGGATTCCACATCCGGATTGTTGCGACCGATAACCTTGAAGACCTTTTCTTCGACCTGCTTGCAGATATCATTCGTCACATCGATATGAGTGCCTTCGGGCATAGTGATGTAAACGTGTAGATTGTTGGGATCTCCGCCAGGGAAAAACACAACCTTCGGCATCCGGAGACCCAGAACAACAAAAGACAGAAAGAGAAGAGCGATGATCCCGGCAATAACGCCATAGGGGCGCCTCCCTCTCAGGAGAAAAGCCAGAGTTTTCCTGTAAGTATTCTTCATTACGGGAATGAAATGTCTCTGGAATTTGGCGATCAGGAAGCGGAGCACAAACCTGGATAGTAAATAGATGGCAATTCCAAACGCCAGGAGATTGGCCGGAAGCATCCTGCCTGTGGCATAAAAAATTATAACCAGGACAACAGCCGCCGATATTATGAGGATATTTTTTCGGCTGAGTTTGCACCGGATTTTCTGTGTTTCTTCTATGGAGGATCTTTTCATGAACGAGACAGCAAAAACAGGATTGATCATGTAGGCGACCACCATGGAAGCCGTCAGTGTAATGATGACAGTGATAGGCAGGAAGGACATAAATTTCCCCGGAATTCCCGGCATAAAAATGAGGGGAAAGAAGGGCGCCATTGTAGTCAGTGTGCCTGTAAAAACGGCTGCGGCCACCTCTCCGACTCCACGTTTGACGGCGGCGGTGACGGAGAGATCTGGGGTAGTCGTGAAATGGCGGTACGCATTTTCCACCACAACGATCGAGTTATCCACCACAATTCCCAAAATAAGGATAAAGGACATAAGAACAACCATGTTCAGGGTGAAGCCGACAACGGGAATGAAAATGAAGGCTACGATAATGGACATCGGGATGGCAATCCCGACAAACAGAGCATTTGTCTCTCCCATGAAAAACATGAGGATAAAGACTACAACGATGAAGCCGAGGATGACCGTATTGAAAAGATCATTAATGCTGTTTTTCGTCTGAGTGCTGCTGTCTCCTGTCATGGTGATGATAAGATTCTCAGGCGCGGTCTTGCAATATTCTTCAACAAGAGCCTTGATCTTGTCGACGGCATAGATCAGGTTTTTTCCGCTTTTCTTGATAACATTGATCGTCACCACATCCTGTGTATTCAAACGCGAATAGCTCTCTTCGTCAGCATAACCGTCTACGACTTCGGCAATCTCCCTTAAATATATTCCCTTTTTAAGCTGAATATTCCTGATCTGATCGATGTTCATAAATTCGCCGACCACACGGATGTTTCTCCGTATACCGGCCATGTCAACCTGACCCCCGGAAATAGTGAGATTCTCAGAGGCAATGGCATTCTGAATGGTGTAAAAGGAAAGTTCCGCCGCCTGCATCTTATAGAGATCGACATTGATCTGGATCTCCCGGTCCAGCGCCCCGGAGATATAGGCCCGTGTGATCTCCTCAAGACTTTCGATCTCGTCCTGAAGATCCTCGGCGATATCCTTCAACTTCACAAGGCCAAGGTCCCCCGAGAGGTTGATGAACAGGATCGGGATTTCGGAGAGATCGATCCTGGTGACCTCGGGTTCCTGGAAAAGATCGGTAGGCAGTTCAGAGCGGGCATCGTCGACCGCTTGCCTGACATCAAGATACGCCTGCATCTCATCCGCGGTCAGCTCAAATTCGATGAAAATGGAGGAGAAGTCCTGAATGGAGTTGCTGTTGATGTGCTTAATGCCGTCGATTCCCTTAAGATGCTTTTCAATGGGCCGGGTGACCAGGTTTTCCATGTCAACCGGTGAGGTTCCTGGATGGATGGTACTGACCATAAAATAGGGGAAAACGATTTCCGGGAATTTCTCCTTGGGAGTCGTACCATACTGCATAAATCCGAATATCACCAATATCATAGTGAATATGTAGATAGTGGTCTTATTCGCAACCGAGAGGTTAGTGATTTTGAATTCTTTATGCTTCATTTTTATTTCACTTTTCTATTTGATATTAGCCATTTCCATGAAAGGCTCATTATTGACCTGTAACCACCGCTATATTCTGGCCGTCGGCCAGATTTTGATACCCAACCGTGACCACATGTTCGCCCTCCTGAAGTCCGGAAAGGACCTCGATCCGGTCG
>JAGLWV010000325.1 GCA_023133225.1 Candidatus Aminicenantota bacterium
GCATACGCAGACATTCAATATCCTGAAATCATAAAACTTAAAGAAGTTCAGAAAAAACTTCTTGATGGTAAAACAGCCTTCTTCGAATACTGTATAGGCAAAGAGCATTCCTATGCTTTTGCCATCACAAAAAAAGATCTAAAGATATTTCCTCTTCCTAAAAGAGATGATTTACGGGAGGAAATCACAGATTACCTCAAGGCCGTCAATGATAAAGATAATCATAATTTTCAGCCTGGCTACAATCTCTTCACGATGCTAGTCTTACCTGGCCTAGATAAAAAAATAAAAAATATAATCTTTATCCCGGATGATATCCTCCATTTCTTTCCCTTTGAAACTCTTATCACTCATTCAGATAGTAAAGAGTGGTTGATCAAAAATTATAAGATTTCCTATGCTCCATCAATCTCATCTCTTAGCGAAATAATAAAGCACAAAAAATCTAACGGAGAAAAACCCAGAAAAGACATACTGGCTTTTGGTGACCCATATTTCGGAAAACTGGAAACAGGAGAGAATGGAAACGACGTCTTCCAAGACTTTTTTTCATCTAACGTTTACTCCGCTGGGGCTCGAAATTTCTACAGATTAAAATACAGTGGGATCGAAATCGACAAGATCGCTCCTCTCTTCAAGAAGTCAAAGATAAAGGTTTTCCGAAGAAAAAATGCAAGTGAGGAACAATTAAAAAAACCCGGGTTAAACCTGGATAATTATAAAATAATCCATTTTGCCACTCACAGTATCATAGATAACAAAATACCCGCCCGCTCCTCTATCGTGCTTTCCCTTGATGAGGATCAAACAGAGGACGGCTTCCTCCAGATGAGAGAAATATACAGCCTTAAACTCAATTCCGATCTGGTCACTCTCTCCTCCTGCCAGACTGGCCTTGGTGAACTCATCCGTGGAGAAGGGATTGAGGGCATAAACAGAGCCTTCTTCTATGCAGGTACCTCTTCTGTCCTCATGAGCCTGTGGGCTGTACACGACCAAGCCAGCTATCAGCTCATGGAAAGATTTTACTACCACCTCCGCTCATCTGAGTCCATCAAGAACGCTCTGCGTAAAGCCAAGCTCGAAATAATCAATTCCGGCGTCTTATCCCATCCTTATTACTGGGCTGGATTCATTGCATCAGGGAAAACTGACAAAGTTGTCTTTCCCAGCTTAAGAAATAAATTACTCTTCTTTGGATCTGTTTTCCTCTTGGCCAGTGGATTGATTATTGCTACTGCAACAAATTTTAGGAAAAAACTACATATCTCTTTCTAAAACTCTCCCTCTCCTACCGAGTCAACCACGACTGATTCTTCATGGTAAGGGCAGCAAAAGGAACAAGCCACCACAGACATAAAGCAGTAATCATGGCATAGGGAATCCCATAGAGGAAAGACAGGCTTCTATTCGTGCGCAGATAATACAGAGAGAGAAGGAAAGAAGAAATCACAAGGAAAGCAAAATGGCGGAGAATAAAAAGAGGATGTATGAAAAAAGAATAAATGACGATGCCAAAGGAAAACATATGAAAAGGGTGGAGCATATTCAAAAAGAAAAAATCTAAAAGGGGCAGAATCCTGTGTTTTTTCCGGTATTTTGAAAACATGAACCTGGAGAAAAGAATAGATTCCCGAATATAACTCCTCGTCCAACGAAGATACATCTTGTTCATTTGTACAAACTTCGAGGGAGCTTTCGTATAAACCAAGGCATTCGACTGGAAACGTGTCATGTAGCCAGCCTTCAG
>JAGLWV010000326.1 GCA_023133225.1 Candidatus Aminicenantota bacterium
CAAAAAACAGCCCCGTAGACACTCTGATATGCTCGGCCAAAATTAAAAGAAATCGAATAACGGATGGAAAGCATCCTTGTGAGAAAATTCTGTTTCTCATTCAAAACCGCAACCCTTCCCGCAACAGCGCCCGTCTTCTCATCCTTAATCAAAGGAACGACAAGATTTCTGATGGCGCTTCTCCCAATTTTGCTGTCTGTGTCAACTGTAACAATAATCTCTCCCCTTGATTTTTTTAAACCTGAATACAGGGCTTTTCTTTTTCCTAAATTCTGCCTGAAGTTGATGACTTTAAGCCTATCTCTGTATTTCAGCTTCGCCCTCATCATATGTAAATATGTTAAATCAGTCGAACCGTCATTGATGCAGATCACTTCAAACTTCTCATGAGGATAATTGCAGGAAAAAATCGAATCGATCGATTTCCCGACCAACTCTTCTTCATTTAAGGCAGGCATGATTACAGAGACAAAGGGCCAATCAACCTTCTCCTCCAGCCCTATTGTCTGCGGTTTGTAGCGAAACCAGAGAATTGTCCGGAAGGCTACTCCAGCCACTATGATTACTGCTGAAATCACCAAAGGATAGATAGCAATTTTGAGAAGTGAATTACTGCGTAGAAATTCAATCCATAAGTGGATTATTCGTAATTTAATAGTAACTATGACTATGATTGCACTTGTTGATATAATTAAAAAGATGAGAATAGGGTCAATTTTTTCTCTAAAGAAAGGAATATTGAGTTGAGGGCACTCTACCCCCGCATCTAGTTCAAAATCTTCGAATGTTTCTTCCCGCATTCCAAACGCTGTGAAAGCTTACATTAAAATAAATAGTGAAATTTAAAGCTCTCCATCAGGCAGGAATCTTATTAAATAAAATCAGGGAAGTCAAGAAGACATGAGCATTATGTGTAAAAAAGTGGGACTACAGAAGAAAATTTCTTCTTATATAGTCTGACATTTTGTACTTTTCTAATAAACGATAAATTTGACGCCTGCTTCTTCCCATTTTAATGGCGGCCTTCGTTTTATTCCAACGACAATTCTCTAAGGTTTGTATTAATTGTTCTGGAGTTATATTTCTATTTTTTTCGCAGTCCACTAATTCATTGTCAAGCATAATATCTTTTTTATTGATGACATTTCCTTCAGAATGAATACATGCTCTTTCAATGATATTTTCCAGCTCTCTTATGTTTCCCGGAAAGTCATAAGTCATTAATCTTTTCATCGCTCCTTGATAAATTTCTTTTTCGGGCTCTCCTTTTTTTCTCTCTTTTTTGAGTATATGATTGACCAACAAAGGTATGTCTTCCTTCCTTTCTTTTAGAGGAGACATGTAAAATCTCACTACATTAATTCTGTAGTACAAATCTTTGCGAAATTGTCCTTTTTTCATTTCTTCCTGTAAATCTTTATTAGTAGCAAAGATAAAGCGTGCATAAATTTTTCTAGTGCAAGTCTCCCCAATTCTTCGAAGTTCTCTTTTTTCAATGACTCTTAAAATTTTTGCTTGAAGATATAAAGAAAGGTCGCCTATTTCATCAAGAAAAATCGTTCCATCCCTGGCAGCCTCAAATAATCCCTCTTTATCCTTAACAGCCCCAGTGAAAGAGCCACGAACGTAACCAAAAAGCTCAGCTTCAAACAGTTCCTTCGGGATATTAGTGCAATTTATCGCCAGAAACTCTTTATTTTTCCTATCACTCAGTTCATGAATTCTTTTTGCTGTCAAATCCTTTCCTGTTCCTGTCTCGCCCAAAATCAAAACACTCTTATTGCTTTTGGCCACCTTATGAATAAATCTCAGCTGCTTTTTTATGACTTCGCTTTTTCCGATTATTTCGGTATCCCAAGAAAATGAATTATTCATCTAAGTTTTGCCTTTAAAAGGAAACTCGATTCACAGCTTTGTCTCTTTATAAAAACGATGATTCCAAAAAAAATTCTCATGTCAAACATTAAAAAATTCTCTCATTGGTTAAAAATCTGCCAAAGTGAGAAAAAAGGCTCAAAATTTGACTCTGTATTATTGGCTATAATTGCCCATATTTAAAACCAATGGTATAATTCGCCCGCAAAATGAAAAGGGATGGAGAAAAGATCAAGGAATTTGAAGCCATCATAAATAGGTTTTCTTTATTTGTCAAAGCCAACATCCAAAAATTCAACGTTCAAAAAAGCGGGATCGATCCTGATGATGTAGTCCAAGAAGTTGAAATAAAAATATGGAGGCTTCTAGAAGATGAGAAAAAGATAAAAAACTATGCGTCTTATATTAAGAAAATCGTGAATTCTTCTGTGATCGATCAACTTAGGAAATTGAAGAGAGAAAGAGGAATCTTTACTTATGAAAAACATAAATGGGTTTCAGAGCAAAAAAGTAACTACATAACCGATATCTCTCGTGATATCAATGCTAAAGAAATTGTAGGTAAGGCTGTTGATTCACTCTTAGAATCGCGCCGTAAAGTTGTAAAACTGTTTTTATTGAATATGACAATAGAAGAGATTTCTACATATCTCAAATGGAGTAATCACAAAACAAGAAATTTACTGTACCGGGGATTGTCTGATTTAAAAAATCAACTAAAAGAAAAAGGAATCGAATATGAAAATAAAACATAAAGATTTACAACAATTATACAAATATTTTGTTATGGAGAATATTCCAGAATCACGAAAAAATTGTCCTCCCTCAAAAGAAATCATTAATTTTTTTAGAGCAAAATTATCAGAAAAGCAGAAAACAAATATTATAGATCACATAACTCACTGCTACTACTGTGCCCAAGAATTTGAATTCATCCTCCAAACTCTAAGACACGAAGGCAAACTGAGCGAAGAAATCGGGAATCTTATTCGACATGAAAACGATAAGACAACGCTAAAAACTAGAGCCAAAAAAATACCTCTAAATTCAGGAAAAAAACAAAAAATATTCATTCCTGTACTATCCTGGAAGTATGCACTTCTCCCTTTTGCTGCTCTCCTCATAATTTCTGCTCTCATTTTCTTCCCGCGTTCAGAAAAGGAAGAATTTCGAGGAGCAAATCTTAACCAAGTTCAATTAGTCGAACCGATAGATGGCAAATATTCAAAGCCTCAATTGGTATTCAGATGGAATAAACTTAAGGATTCAGATTATTACATACTCGAGCTTTTTAACGAAACACTCCTTCCCGTCTGGAAAAGTAACATGATTTCAAAAAATCGTGCAATTCTTCCAACTGAATTGGTCAAAAAACTAAGCATAAATAAAACATATTTCTGGATGGTCACCGCCTTCTTTCCCGATGGAAGGAGAATCGAATCAGAAATGGAAAAATTTACACTAATCAAATAACAACTAAAATAATTATCTAAAATTTATCGTAGAATTAAAATCCCCATTCAGGACAAAAGCTGCCCAGTAGAAAGGATGGCTATACTTTGAATCTATCATCTCTAACTTGGCCAAACGCAAAGCCTGCGACTTATCATTTCCCTCTGCAAGGTATCGGTAAAATAAATCCATAAACTTAGCAGTGGACTCATCAGTTATCTTCCAGAGTGTCGAGATGACAGATCGAGCTCCCGTATAAAAGAAAATCCGAGGAAGCCCCAGAATCCCCTCCCCTCTCTCCAGCTTACCTTTCCCTGTCTGACAGGCAGAGAGCACCACTAAATCAGCCTTCATCCTGAGATTATACAGCTCACGCACTTGAAGAAATCCATCCTCCTTCGGATCCTCATCCAGTGATAATACCAGAGCCGACCTGAATGGGAACTTCTCAGCCATAAATCCATGGCAGGCAAAATGTATGACCTGGTAATTCTTGAGAGAAACATTCTTAAATGTTTCCTCTTTTGCTTCTTTTTCAACATAGATTTCCCTCTTTTTTTCAGGAAAATATTTGGAAATCTCCAATATTTCTTTTTTACTATAAGGTAGAGGAGAAAAATCAAAGCCCTCCTCTAAATATAATTCTCGCATGATCTCAACATCTGTTTTATTCTTTTCTTCTTTTGAGGATTTCCCAAGCGTGTAAGATGGATTTCCGAACGCCAGTAATCCTTTTGAACCTTCATGTTTCGTTTTCATCCCTGACAAAAACAACAAAGCAGAAGACGAAGGTATATAAGAGACCTTATAATTTTCAATTAAATAATTATTTTCAGATGACTGGTTTTGAGCATCTGGCATGAGAGTTTCAAAAGGAAGATAATAGAGCATTCCATCAGGTACAATTATTAAATTTTCGATGGATTTAGGAATATTCTCTAGAGTAGGACTTAGAATTTTTTCGTATATACGTTTTGAAGCAGGAATCCCTCCAAATTTTCCCCTTGGAGAATCCGACAAAATCTTTAAATAGGCCTTTATTGATTTTTCAATTTCGCTTCGGGAAGGCAGAGAAAAAACTTCATAATCACTCTTCGTAATACTAAAAACAACCGATTGTTGCTCGCCGAGAAAATATTCAATCAAAGCTGTTTTTTCATCTAATAATTTTTGTACTTGTTCTACTTGACAAGGCTCAGGTGAAACGAGATTTGCTATCTCGGGTGCTTCCACTCTCATCTTGGATATCAAATTCATGTATTCGTCTTCCTCGTATTGAAGATCGGCAAACAGTTTCCTTCTCATCTTTTTGGTTAAATCAGATGTTGAAAGTCTCTTCATAACAAGAGAAATCCGGCTTGATATCTCTCTTTCCCTTGCCTTCAATTCCGGACTTAAACTTTCCTTTACATTTATTATGGATTCTCCCAAACTCTCTAAAAACGCCCTCGCTTTCGCCCTTTCTACAATATGAAATAGCTCTTTACCGTAGCTTTTTGCAGGATCATTTCTATTCAACTGGTAAAGGAGATCAACGAGATGCTCATAAACTTCTAATTTATCCCTTACAAAACCGGCTTTATACGTATCGAGGAAAATTCGGCTTCTTATATAATCTATAGTGCTAATGGATTCTTTATAGCACTTTACAGCCTGAGGAAAATCATCTATCTTTTCATAACACTTTCCCAGCTCAAAATATGCTTCCCAGAGAACATTCCCTGCTCTTTTCTTATTGGCAAACTCAATAGCCTTCTTATAGTGTCTTTTTGATTCCTCATAATTTCCCTGGTTATAGTGTACAATTCCCATATTAGTTAGAATCATGCTCATTGTTTCAAAATCATCAATCTTTTTTGCTTTTTTGTTGCCCAATTTTAAGCATCTCAGAGCATCACTATATTTTTTTAAATTTATGTAAGCAAAACCAATATTATTCAGAGCCACAACCTCTATTTGTGTGTATACAATTTTTCTTGCTAACTTGAGGCACTCATATAAATAATAAAGCGCTGTATCAAAATCTTCTTTGTTTCCAGAAACATGGCCTTTAGCCCGATATACAATCCCTATGTTATTCAAATCTATGCAAATATGATCCCACTTTTCCAAATCCTGATCTATCTTGAGAGCCTTTGTATAATATTCTAATGCTTTGTCATATTTGCCGAGCTGCCTGTATATAAGGCCAATATTTGTAAGGCATATTCCTTCACCTGATTTATCTTTTTCTTTCTTTGCGATTTCAATTGCGTCTTTATAACAGGAAAGAGCCTTAGAATAATTATTTAATTGCGAGTAATGCAAGCCGATATTATTCAAACATCTTCCTATTTCATTTCTGTGATTTAGGCTTTTGGCCATGTTCAATGCCTTCTTAGCCAATGAGAAAAATTCCTGCAGGTTATTCACCCTCCAGTATGTGGAGCTTAATTGGCGAAGACACTTAACCTCATGCTCCTTGCTCTCTATTTTCCTAGACAAGTCACAAGCTCTTTGAATACTCTCTGTTGATTTTTGGAATTCACCTGCAGAACGATAACTTTTTCCCTTTTCATATAGCTTGCAAATTTTAAGAGAATATTGGCATTCTTTCTGCTTGTCTTTTAAATTTAATTTTTGTGCAAGCGATTGGGCCTGTTTATATTTCTCTGAAGAATCTTTACGCTGGTCAATGTTCCAGTACATCAAGCCTAGATTCATTAGGCATTTCACCTCTCCTTCTTTATTATCCATCTTCCTGGCAAGAGCCAAAGCTCGCATAAATGCATCGATTGCCTGGTTAAATTTCCCTTCTATTTTGCATAATTCTCCAGTCTTGAAGGCTGAATCGTAAAGTTGAGGAAGATTGGTTTTTTTCTCGGGAACGATGTTCCCTATATTAAAGAGGATTATGGAAAAATAGATTAAAAAAAAACTACTGCTTTTAATAGTGAGTTTTTATGGAAAATGCTCATTTTCGCTGCAGCAGAAATATATAATGAGATTCTCATGATGTCAACAAAAAAATCAAGCTTCCATTGATTTTTTACCATGAATT
>JAGLWV010000327.1 GCA_023133225.1 Candidatus Aminicenantota bacterium
AAATATGATATACACAAAAAATGAAGATACTGAAGAAAAGTCAAAATCTTTTTTCAGTAGACCCTAAAATATTTCAAGTAAAGTGAATTACAATCTGTCTCCGCCGAGCATCGCTGTCTTCCTTGTAGATATAGGATAGCAATTAACTGGACATTTACCACTTATACCCGCCTAACAACATGGCTTTGGCACAAATCTCCTGCTGATTTTAAAAAAGCTGAAAGACTTTAGATTAATAACATCTTTCTTCTTACTTAATCTTCATCAGAACAAATTGCCATAAGATCAAGTGCTTTGTCTAGTTCATTGTCATAGTAAGATAGATCCTTTGTTGAGTATTCTTGGAGGACTTGCGGGTTGAGCTTGTGGTGTTGGTCCCTTATGCGGTCAAGGCTTGTTCTGATAAAATTCTTTATGGGCTCAGGTAGAACCACTCTCAATTTTGCGCTAATAGCATTAACCCAACGAGCCCTTTTCCGTGCGGTGAGGCGTGCTCTTTTGAGGCGGTTTAGCTCTGTAGAGTGGATAGGCTCTTTGCCGAATAGACCTTGAATGTGAACACGTGCAAATTGCTCTATGAGCAGATTTTTTAGTTCATCAGCGGTGTATTCTCGTGCATGGAAGGGGTGCCAGGGCCTCATACCTGGATCGAGCCGAACCTGAGCGTTAGGTGTAGTGAATATTGCCACCCCGTTTTTTGACAGGACTCGTTTTATTTCTGATAGATACTTCTTGGGATCACTTATGTGTTCAATTACTTGGAAGCTGACTACTAAATCGAATTTTTTGCTTTCAAATGGTATGTCTGTTCCGTTACAGATATTAAAATGAGTGTTTTCTGATTCAAAAATTTTCTTTGCTTGCTTAATTGCTTTGGATGATACGTCTAAGCCGATTACTTCCTTGCAGCAGGGAGAAATTACACTTGTGCCGTAACCGTTGTTACACCCATAGTCGAGAACAATTTTGTCTTTCGCTAATTTGGCGGCTTCTTCGTAGGCTTTTAAATGTATCAGGTAAAGAAAATATTCTTCGATTGTCTTGAATCGTTCCATAGACACTAGTCCGTGTCGTTTTGATTGAAGCTCGATAAAATCTCTTTTTGCTTGCATGGATTTGCCTTACTTGCTGTTTTCAGTTTGTTTATCTATCACTTTAGGATTTTTCTTTACGATAGCGAAGAAGGAACCTCCGATTAGTAAGCGTGCAAAAAACTTCTTGTGGGTGAATACATTCAGAGCATTAACCAACAAAAAAACAAAGGTCTTAATGGGATTTTTTTTCTTAATTAATGTAATTGGTGTGTTGATAAATTTGCCCTGCGACAATGTAAGTTCTGATTTATCTATCATTTCTAGAATTTCTTGTAGGTTCCAGCAATGGAGATGCCCTGAGGGATGCTCGGCTCCGTAGGTCACCGACCGTATTTTATTCATTGTGTTGATGAGTAGGGCTTTTTCAACGGGTATTTTAAGCATCACGTTTTTTCCGACCCGAGCTGCTTCTTTAAGAAGTTTAATGGGGTCTTTAACATGTTCTAATATATCACAAAGAAGAGCAAAATCGAATTCATCCCTTTCAAATGGCAGTGAAGCGTTGGCGTCGATTTTGACGAGATGATGAGAGCTATATTTGTTGCGGTGCATTTGTATTGCTTCAGTTGAAATATCGGCGCCAACTCGCTTTTTAAATATTCGGCATGCGTTGAGTACATCGCCTGTGCCAGTGCCGATTTCAAGTATAGAGTTTGTTTCTTCGTTACTTATGAGTTCACAGAGTTTCTGTGCTTTCCAAAGGCCAGCCTTGTGAACCCAATCGAAGTACTTGTCCTCTTGAGTTGCGTACATTTTTCCATAGTTGAATTTCATGGATTTCTCTTGTTGTTAATTTGTTATTGTAACATTGTTTTTGATAGCGGCGGTATTTATTTTATATAATCTGGCGTTTTAGCAGCGACATAGCTTGTTTGGGAAACAAGATTAGTCCTGGTGTTTTATATGTTTTTATGGCCTTGATACCTTACTGGTTAGATCAAAGATTATATACGGCATCATACCAGCCCTGAGAAACTTGCCATCCTTTGTCCTGGCGTCTTCGTCACCAGGGATATATTGATATTTATATGTTTGGTTCAATGAATTGATAAGCTGCGATAGCTGGTTGACTGTCGGGACAAGGTAGTATGGAAATTTGCCTGTTTGTGCATTTTTTTGAATTTGCTCTAAGGTTGTTGCCTGTACAATTTCTCTGTCCAGATACCAGGCTATCTCCGGTCTGTAGAAGCCACCTTTGGCTTTGTGTTGATTGACGATAAAATCTTCAAAGCTAAGCAATGCTTTGTCTGGTGGAATTTTTTCGTTGAGCATTTTGAATAGTTTTATTTTTTCCGGCGATTGCCATCTTACTGCATAATAGTAGTTTGTTCCTTTTGCGCAGAATATAAAGAATATTCCTATTAGGACTACGATCACAATTGGCGAGAGACGCCGATGGATTTTCTTTAGCATATCGGCGGATAACATTATTCCTGAGGCAGCGGCTATGGCCAGGAAAGGACCTAAGGGGTGCTCCCATGTCTGGTGTTTCCAAAGGCAACCTTTTAATATGAATAACTGTGTCATTGGTATCATGAAGAAGAGCCAAAATAGTGGGAATTGTCTTAGCCTGCGTTCGTTTGTACCTTCTGGTTTTGCTTGTGTGAAGACCAGAAGCTGGCCAAAGCTTAAATAGGCGATGGAAAAAACCAGAGTTGGGATTGTAAAATTGGTAACTGCGAATTCCCATAACCTGGCAAACCAGTTGCCCCAAATGAATTTACCAACTTCTCCTTCTGCTGCTCGCCATTTGTAGAGATGTACTATTTTATTGAAGTCCCAGCCATAACCTGCAGCCATGATTAGAAAATCCAAAGCGAGACTTAACAAAGGAGAGAAGATTAAAATTGCCAATAGTGTTTTCTCTGCCAGTTGTCTTCTGTAAGTACAGCGGCTGATGTAGTGTAATCCGATGGGCAGGGCGTAGAAAAAACCGACCCAGGCAAATTGCAAAGATAGAAATAGATTTATAGCTAAACCATACTTGTGAATTTTGCTTGGTTGGGGTCCGTTTTTTATTGCACCAATCAAGACTAAATAACACCAAACAGATAATGAGCCCGTTAATATCGGCAGACCATCAAGTCCGAAGTAACTTGTAAGGGGAAACAAGGCATAGAATAGGCCTGCAAGGAGAGTTGTTTTGTTGTCTGATAGCCCCCTTAGAATTCGAAGAAAAATGATTAGGGTTATCGAAGATATTATTATATTAAATACTCTTGGACTCCATTCATTGGTTCCTAAAACACTCATAACTGCTGAAGCTACAAGAATGTTTAGTTGGGGGTGATCTAAGTATATTTTGGGGTTTTCAGTAGGAGGCTGTCCAATGGCCCAAGTGGTTACACCCCTGGTATAGCCCAGACCGTATCTGACATGAGTCCTTGCTGCCCAGGCCCCGCTTGCTTGTGCTCAGCTATGCAGGCCGTAAAAGGGGCGTGTAATGTCACGGGACATTATTGAAACAAGAAGTATTGCAATGAGTCCCCCGCAGAGCCAGAAATTGGCATTTTTTTCTGGTTGCTTAATGCACACCCCCACCTGCATTTTCTTATTTCAGAGGGCGGTTCAGACCGAAAGGGCTGTTTCCACAGTGTTTCCCGTTTTAATGATGATCTTTTACGAGAGCTCTTTACCCGGGAGGTATTCTCTCTGCTTGTTCATAAGCAATTGATCAACCTCACGCTTGTACAGAAAATATTGCACTGAAGACATACCGGTTTTCCGTGTCCACAGCAAAGTGAGGGCCACAGGTAAGCAGGAGGCGGAAAGAGTCGGCAAATACATGATAAGACCCATCCTCTCCCTCAAGCGGCTCTCCTTTGATGAAGCCCAGGGGCAGGTAATCTATCAATGCGGAAAGCACAGCTCAAAGCTTGAGCGGATGGATTATCTGGAGTTTATCGCCAGAGTCACCTCCCACATCCCTGATAAAGGTCAGGTCACACTGCGTTATTACGGGCTTTACTCAAACGCGCACAGAGGCAAGATGCGCAAGGCAGGAGTAGACCCTTCTCATCCACCAATAATTGATGATGAAGTCTCATTTGTGCCATCAAAAGGCTGGGCGGAGATGATAAGGAAGGTTTTTGAAGTGGATCCATTGATCTGCCCTCAATGCGGCGGACAGATGAGAATCATATCCTTTATAGAAGAGCATAAAGTTATTGACAAGATAATCAATCTCCTCAAACTGACCTTTAAGGCAGAACGCCCCCCTCCTCCACAAGCCCATCCTCAGTTGGCTATGGCAGCTGAGTATAGAGTGGAATATATATGAAAATCGGGATTTCTTGATCAGCAATTCAGGGCGGAGTCTATTACACTGTAGTCCTATACAGTCATTTTCACGTGGATTTTCTGTTTCTTGAGTATTTCTTATTGACAGGAAATGTTTATTCTATATAGTATTGGCAATAGAGGAGACAAAAGGGCTCAAATTTAGCAAAATGAATCGAAACCAAAGCAACCCAAAAAAGCAAATTCTTATGTTTAAATAAAACAATTCGCGCAGACGGAATGGGGCCGCCTGTGGGCAGGATATGATTAAGGCGAAACTGTTATCGAATAAAGATATCCCTTATTTCCTCATTTCCCTGCTTTTACTTATTTTCATTTTTAGAGGCGTTTTATTCAGCCACAGCATTTTTTTCGAAAGGGATTCGACTGTCCTGGAGATACCTGCGCGAAAGCTTTGTGTTCAACTGCTAAAGGAAGGAAATTTTGCCCTCTGGACTGACGCCTACGGGAATGGTCAGCCTTTTTTGGCCAATCCCAAACATGCGGTCTTATATCCCAGTACATTACTCTACCTGATATTCCCTTTTTTCCTGGCCTTCAAACTGCACTATCTTTTGCACTTTGCCTTGGCTTGGTTAGGGACTTATTTGTTAGGTAAATCCTATTCTTTATCCAAAGAGGCTTCCTTCCTGGGAGCCACTGTTTTTATATTCAGCGGTATTTTTCTCTCTTCAGTTGAATTTTATAATCATGCGGCTGCGTTATGCTGGATGCCCTGGATTCTGATGGTTTTGTTAACGGATTCGAAAAATTATATCGTCAAATTGATCAAACTTGCTTTGCTCTGGACTTTATTGATCCTGGCAGGAACGCCTTTTGTTATCATCATCACCATCCTATTTGGCCTGTTCCAAATTCTTTTCTTTCGTTTGGCCAAAATTAGAAAAAGTTCTCTGCTGATTTTTTCTCTACTTATCGCGCTGCTGCTTTCTTCGGTCCAATTGATTCCTTCGTTCGATCTGTTAAAAAGGAGCAGCCGAGAGAGCTCTGATGCAGGAACCTGGTCATTTGAAGCCATTCAGATTTTTAACTTTGTTTTTCCGCATTTTTTAGGCAATGATCGTGAACCTGGCCATGATGATTATTGGGGCAGTCATCTTTTTGACAAAGGATTTCCCTTATATTACAGCTTGTATCTTGGCTTTGGTGTTTTTATTCTCGCCTTTTTCGGTATGAAAAAACCCTTCGATCAGCGGCATCGTTTATTTATTTGCGGCTTCATTCTTTTTATATTCCTGGCATTCGGTGCATTTACCCCGCTCTTTTTGCTTTTAAAAAATATTCCTCCTTTTTCTGCTATCAGATATCCAGTGAAATATCTGATAGGTGTGACTTTCTCACTTGCTATGCTTGCGTCTCTGGGTTATGAAAGGCTTGCCCGCCCATTGAAAGAAAAGTCCAAAAATCGAAAAATATTCTTTGGCTCTTTAGTCCTGATATTATTTCTCTTTTTGATATTTAAAAACAGTTTTCTTGAGCTTCTTTCCCATATTTTTGTTTTCAGTAAAGACCGGTCAATTTTTGATTTGGGGAATTATATTATGTGGGGATTGATTCTCCTGGTGATTTTTTCCTTTTTCATTTTTTTGTTGAGCTGCCGCTTCATAAACAAAAAGATATTGGTACGGTTATTCCTGGCGGTCGTGGTATTAGATTTAGCCATGATCAATCAATTCATAAATCCTGTGGTTCCGCAAAATTATTTGGCGGCCCCAGCTGTGATGGAGGATCTAAAGCCGCCCTTATTTATCCACCGGGAAGAAAATATTGCGTTCAATTTTAAAGAGGAAGTTGGCGGTGCGATCGGTATGCATAAATATTTATGGGATACCGTTTACCCTTATGTTGGAATCGGAGCAAATATCCATTATCATTTTTCGAAAGACTTTTATGATCTATATGATTCATATTACCAGGGAGTCTTGGACTTTTTTAATACGACTAGTCTTAAAAACAAAACCAAAATGCTGACAAGCAGCGGTTGTGCTTATTATATTGGTCACCATGCTTTGCCTGATCTGCCAGCCACAAAAAAAACAATCCAAGGATATCCCATATATTTACATGAACTGCCTGAGGGCCTGGCGCCGCTCCGGTTGGTATATGATGTGATTGAAGTTAAGTCATTTGATGAACGGATTGAGGGTTTTTTTCAGGATGATTTCGATCCGCTCGCTTCTGCCCTGGTAGAAAAAGGTTATGAAACCGTGAAAAACATAGCGGTGACAAACGGAGATAGAGTAGAGAAACGCACGGAATATCAGGGAGAGGGGCATTATTCTGTGACCAATACATTTCCCGCCCTTTTGGTTATTCCCGGAAATTATTCTTCCGGATGGAAGGCCTGGGATAATGGGAAAAAGTGTGATATTTTTAGGGTAAACCTGGTTTCAAAGGGGGTCTTCCTCCCTCCGGGTCAGCATGAAGTGAAAGTGGAGTATTTACCTAAAAGCTTTACTATAGGTCTTTGGATAAGCGCTGTGTCTTGGTTTATGATTTTATCCGTGTTGATCGCTAGTTTTTTTAATAAACGGAATAAATCATCCTGATCTTCTCATTTCCCTGGAAACAAAAGCAATTTTGACGATTATTGTTTACGAATCAGCAATCTCTGTCTGACATCGTTGGGAAGAACAAAAGAATATTGCTTTAGATTGGCGGCCAGAGCTTCCTTTTCCTCGGGATTCACTGCATAAAACGAAACAGTATCGTCTCCACACACCACATTGTCAGAAATACTCCATTCTGCAATTTTGCTCCATTCCTTGGGGAGACCCCCGAAATCATCATACCAATGCTCATATAAAACAGCGATTTTTATATGATTGGCGTGAGTGATTTTCCGGATAAACTCCGTATCGAACACTTTTTTTCTCTTGGCCTGTGCCACTGCCATGCTGTTCAGTCCCCATAAATCAAGGCACTTAATGTCTGCCAGATAATTTATGGCGCCTATATCATTAGCCGCGATTTCTTTTTTTTGGTAGTGATTTTTCAGAAATAATCCAATTTGGAACTGCTGCTCAAAAATATTTTTACTGGCTTGAGAAATTTCGGTATGGGCGATAAAACCACGAGTCGTCAACGCCCCAATAATGATCAAAGAAATAATGGCGATCTCAATATGCCGGATTTTTCCGGGCTGTTTATTTTTTATAATTATTTCTTGGACTGCCATAATGATGGTAAATATTCCTAGAATCAAAAGATATGCTTCGTATCTATAAAACCAACCGATTTTGGCAAATTGAATGTGCGTGATAATCGATATTGAAAAAAGGAAAACCATAATGGTTGAGGGTTTCCAAAGCGTCCTTTCTTTGAATAATAGGATAAATAAAATGAACAGGGATATAAGCAGCAGTAACATCATGTGAGGATGGCTAAAGGCCAATTTCCAGGGTTCGGCTAACCAGTTAGCAAAATTTCTAAAAGATGAAAAATCCGGGACATTTCCCTTTAAAAGAACAGAATTCGGGAGGAAATACCAGCCTTTGTGCAGGGAAAAAAATCCGAATAAGGATATGGGGGCAGCTCCTGCTGTAACCAGTAGTAATGAATGTATCCATTTTTTCCTGATCAGAAATAAAAATGCAACCGCAGAAATCATAAACCATGCTTCATATCGAACCAAAATCATTAACATACCTAAAATCAACAAAACTTTGTAGGAGAAGTTTGAATCTGTAGAGAGAGTTTTGGCGGAAGTATTGATAAACAGTAAAGCGAGCAGGGCATGAAGCACATGCTCAAGGCCGGTAAAAACAAGCGGCAGTAAAGGTGTGAAGAGTAATATGGCAAATAGACCGAAAAAACTGAATATCGGGGGTATTGATCGGGCATTAAATTGTTTGAACACAAGAATAAGCAGCAGGGAGGCTAAAATAACAGTGAGGACCAAAGGAATGATTGCGTTTGATCCGAAAATATAAAAAGCCAGCGACAACAATGAAGACCAGAGCAGGGATGATGACAGAGATGAAAAGCTGTTTTGAGATATCCCCCAGACTCCATGTTGAGAAAAATTTTCCGCAATATTTATATGAATGTATGTATCGTCCAGAGGGTAAATGAACCGGTCATTTGTCCCATTCATGGAGATGAGCAGGAGAATTAAGAAGCTCAGCCAAAACAGCCCCAAGATTAGAAAAATCGGCCATCTGCTTTTCTTGTTATTCATAATACCCAACTTTGACAGTTGTTAAGATATTGTCTATGTAACTCTTTTTAAAATCAACAAATTTATTCGGCTAATTTCGAAATGTAGTGCATGTTAGTTCGAAGTGATTTTGAAGGGGTTGCCCATCGCTGTTTTATGGCTGTAGGAGTCAAACCACCTCCGCAAATTACGAAAATGTAGTGCCGCGCCCGATTTTTGCTATTGTAATCTATTGAAATTAAAGAAATTACATTTTACAAGTGTTAAAAATAAGTAATAATAAGAATAGGGAAAAAGGTGCCAGATAGAAACATCAGCAAGATGAACCCCCTCTTATCTCAACCCATATATTTTGTGAAGCTGGATAGAGAGCTTTATATTTTTGAGCCCGGCTCTTAAGGCTTGCCTTAAAATCTTCATGCCCAAATCCATGCTCCATTTCCTGTTGGATTGAGGCTGGAGAAGGAGGGGTGTCTTTTCTGGAAATTCTTCTCTCAGCCG
>JAGLWV010000328.1 GCA_023133225.1 Candidatus Aminicenantota bacterium
CAGAAGATCCGCAGCAAGTCCAGACGCAGCTCCGGTACGCAGGGCTGTAAGATAGGTCCCATCCATTACAGCCAACGGCCGACCTGTCTTTGCATCCACAACGACTACGAGAGCGTGAATTGTGGGCAACTTTTTTCTCTTATTATTGGGAAAAACTGAAACAATTTTAGCTCCCAAAGCACCGCTTTCAGCTAAATATGCAGGCATGATAAGAGCCACCGCATTTTGCTTTTTTACCGGAATTTGTGTTCTCAGCGGCATTTCAGCTTTACCCGCTGAAAACTGAATAAAAGCTTTCTTTACTGTTTCTATGGCTTCGGCCATGCTGACAGCCTGAGCCACTTCATCTCGTGAAAGTATTTTTATTTTCATAGCGTTATACCACCTTTCTTTCTCCTTCCTGTTTCACCTTTCCAAACCGGTCATAAATATAGGGTTTTAGATCAAAATGTGTGTGGCCATCAAGGATGAGTTCACTCAAGATCAGACCCACTGCCAGTCCCTGTTGAAAACCGTGACCTGAAAAGCCAACAGCACAGAAGAGTCCTTCGATGTCCATCGCCTCACCAATGATCGGGTTGTTATCAGGAGTTATGGTGTAGAGTCCGCCCCACCCCCGCAGGATCTTGGCCTTCTCCAGGACCGGAGCCCGGTGAACTGCTTCCTCGATGACTTTTTCCATGAAACTGCGGTCCACGTGGGTATTAAAACTCGAAGGCTCATCTCTATCACTCATACCCATAAGAAGACCAGGCTCTTCGCCCCGGAAATAAAAAGTGGTATCCTGGTCAATGACCATAGGAACAGGCTTAGGAATGGCATTAAAGGACTTTGTCATAAACACCTGGCGCCGAAAAGGTCTTACCGGCAGATCCAATCCAGCCATCTTAGCCACATCTCCTCCCCAGGGCCCTGCTGCATTGACAACAACCGGTGTTAGAATCGGTCCTTTGGTTGTTTCAATTCCCTCAACTCTACCGCTCGCGACCTTGATTCCAGTCACTTTTGTTTCTTCCTTAATCCGGACACCGAGCTTTCTTGCAGAACTGGCAAAACCCATGGCTACAAGATAAGGGTCTGTATAACCGTCTTCAGGTCCAAAGGTTCCACCTTTTAAATCGGAAACATTCAAGTAAGGCCACCTGTACTTGATCTCCTCTGGGGATAGAACCTCTACTGTGACACCATATTTTCGCTGGGTTTCAACACTGGATAAAAAATCTTTCCAGGTCTTCTCGCTGCGGGCCAGAAAAAGATAGCCAGCCTTTCGAAAGTTGATATCGACTCCGAATTCATCTTTAAAATGTTCAAACACACGAACCGAGTGCTGCACCAGGCGAATATTCGCAGGAAGAGAGAACTGCTGCCGGATTCCGCCTACACTCAATCCCGTTGTAGCCTGGGCAAGAAGGTCCTTTTCCAGGATGACGACATCCGAGATGCCTCGCTTAGCGAGGTGATAGGCCGTACTGACTCCCATTATGCCGCCACCGATGATGGCAACTGCGGCTGTTTTCTTCCAGTCACTCATGCTTAAAAATAAACCATGCAAGAATTCTATATAGTAACATGAAAAGCAAAAAAATATAGAATATTTCCACTATAAGATAAGGAATATGCTCTTTCGAAAAGTGTTTAAGACGGCTTCCTCCTTAAATCAAAAATTGCGAGCTCGATTGTACAATAGCGGAAAAAGTAAGTATTATTATCCAGACAATTAAAAAGGTTAAATATAATTTTGATTCAAAAAATGGAGGAGTAATGGCCAGGCAAAAAAACCGACTTCCAATAATCCTTAGCTTTGTGTGTATTACTTTTTTGCTCTTAACCTCGACAGCATATGATCGAGGAGAAGGTGGAAGCGAATCCCTGCCGCCTATCGATCCCCAGCAGGTTCGGGACCAGGACCTCATGACCTGGGATGATTATCATCCCATCCCGGGAAAAAATTGGGCAGACCCTTCCCTTAAGCCGGAACGGGGATTTCGTCTTGCAGTAGTCGCCATCGACTTTCCGGATCAGCCCTTTGTGATCAGCCTCCCAAAGGGATCGGATCCCTTCGGAAACCCGCAGATCGATCCGGTAAACCGGGAAGACGTCTCAAAGTTCTATGCCGATTTCTTCTGGACGCCGAGCAAGGTCA